>CAXUOL010000863.1:0-3117 GCA_964252435.1 uncultured Nostoc sp. | reverse complement strand
TTCTGCCTCTAATTCCTTGAATTCTTTGTACTGTCTATCTTTGTGCTGCCAGTATTTATTTACTGTTTCTTTAGCTGCAACTGCACTTTCATATTCTGTTCCACCTTGGAGAGTTAATCTTTCTCTTACTTTTTTCCGAAGGTCAGAGACGATTTTACCGTTAACTTTGCGGGTTTTAGCCCAATCTAAAATAGTTTGTGGATAAGAACTAGTGCCAATATATTTACCTTGAATAATTTCTGGTAGAGTGTAAGCTTTTAGTTCGCTTACCCAATAGTAAATAAATTTGAGGTCTGGGTCTTTTTCGGGAATATTTTTGTTTGGATTATATATGCGAAAAGTATCGCTAAGTGGATTCGTTGCACCAGCCTGCATCTGCCACTGCCAATTATTAATTGCTAAATCTCCATCTCCTAAATAGTTCATATAATGTCTAGCGCCGTGATGCCAGGAAATACCACAGTTGATAGTTAAAAACGTGGCACACATTGCCCTCATGCGAAAGTTCATCCAACCCATTGTTTTGAGTTGTCGCATACTGGCATCAACCAATGGAAAGCCTGTCATTCCTTGTTGCCACGCCTGGAATAATTCTTGTTTTGCTCCTGATAACGCTGATGGGGTATATAGTTGATCAAATTCTGGATAACGGTTAGTGTAAGCAATTTCTGGATGAAAATAGAGTCGCTGCGTAAAACTATCATGCCAACGCAAACGGTCTCGAAATGTTTTGAGGGAGAATTCTGCTTTGGGTTGAGCTTTTAATTCTTCTGCTAAGGTTTTAGTGCTTTGGTAAACAGTGCGAGTTGAAATAGTCCCAAAGGTTAAGTGTGGTGATAAATGAGATGTTGCCCCAAGCTGCGAGAGCATTGAACGAGAAAGTTTCCAATGGTATCCGTAATATCTTTTTTTGAGAAATGAGTCTAGTTTAGCTTGTGCTTGTGTTTCGCCCCCTGGAAAGTAAACTTTCTCTACTGCCCAAAAACGATGGTATTTTTGTTTAAGTTCTTCAAATGTTAACTGTGGTAGATTGAGCCTAATTTGAGGCGTATTAATAGTTGCTGGTGTTTTGTATTGAGATTGTCTTTGATAGGTGTAGTATTGGTTAAACCACTCATCGCGTTGCTCTGCTGATTGCAGAAAGTTGTTTAGTCCAATGTGGTAATCAAGGTTTAACTGTTTGTAGAAATCAACTACGGTTTTATCCCGGCTGACACCGTACTCTACCTGCACATCACGGTTAAAGAAAAGTTTGGGTTTATATCCTGCAATGATTAACTGCCTAGTCAACTCTTGCACGATGTTTGTAGAATTACCTTCAAATAAGTACAGCTGACTACCTAACTTTTGCAGATTTGAGTTGAGATTTTCCAATGACTCAAACAAGAAGCGGACTCTAGCAGCTCCGACATCAGCCCAGGTATAAAACCAAGGGTCAATAATGAAGAATGGCTTTACTGCTACACCATTATCAGATGAAGAGGTGACAATTTCATTATCGGTTAAACGTAAATCCCGACGAAACCATAAAAGGTGCATGATATAACTAACTTATCATAGCCTACAATACATTTGTACCAATAATTTCTTTTGCTGTCGAAGTTGAGTGTCCATAAGGGACTTCCAATTAAAAAAATATTCCGTCGCTTAGAAGGCAGGGGGCAGGGGGAGAGAAAGTCGTATTGATAGGGGTGAAATGGGATAATTTATTTTCTGGAAGTCCCTAATAAGATAGTGTTGGTTTGCAGCACCTGAAGCAGGGCGGTCACATCAGAATCAATAGGGGTGCTTTATTGCTAATAAGCTCAAATACAATCGCATTAAGCTATACTTATTGATAGCAGTTTAGGCGTTAGTCTAGCCCTTCACAGGTGTTGCTTTAAGGCTTGAAAAAGAAATCAAATGAAAAACGCTAATTTTTTCCTTGGTTTTTATGGTTAGTCGTGAGCAAGAGCAATTTAGATGCGTTTGTCCTGGAGGATAAGCCAGTGAGCGAGTTTGCAAACAAGATAGCTATTGTCACTGGTGCAGCCAGAGGTCTTGGTGAAGCCATTGCTGTCAAGCTGTACGAAAACGGTGCGCGGGTCGTTCTGGCAGACATCAATGCCGAAGGAGCGCAGGAAGTAGCTAGGCGGTTGGATTCATCTGGCAGGCGGACATACGTTATTGAAACTGATGTGTCTGACCATCGGGCTGTGGAGGCAATGGTAGCCGAAACGGTGGAGCGATTTGGCGGGTTGAACCTAGCAGTCAATAATGCTGGCTTTACCGGGCCGCATGGGATTAGTACCGCCGATTATGAGATTGAATGGTGGCATCGTGTGATTGCGACTAATCTTAACGGCATTTTCTTTGGACTAAAATACGAAATTCCAGCAATCATCCAAAGTGGTGGTGGGGCAATTGTGAATATGTCATCTGCCGCAGGTGCGGTCGGAGTGGCGGGTATTGCTCCCTATGTCACTGCCAAGCACGGCATTATCGGTCTGACAAAGGCAGCAGCATTGGAATATGCTCTCCCAGGGCATCCGGGTGACTGCAATCGGGCCAGGTTATGTTGATACACCTCAGATGCAAGAGTTGCCAGAGTCAGCGCGAAAGCAGATGGCTGACTTGCACCCTTTAGGTCGCCTTGCACGAACCGAGGAAGTCGCGGACATGGTTAGCTTCCTCTTGTCGGAGCAAGCCTCTTTCGTCACTGGCAGCTTCCACCTGATAGATGGTGGTTACACTGCTGTGTGACTACTAATCAATCGACTTGGGTGCGATCGCAATACATAATTTTCTTCTTTCATTTGTTTCTTTAACTACTTATTTTTAGCGAACTAAAAACTTGAGAAACTGTAACTTTCACCAAATGCCTTGCCAGCCAGAGAATATGGTTGCTTGTGATCGAGCGCTGATGAAAGGAAACCTGGGAAACAGAGCAAGGGCGCAGTAGTAGCAGTGCATTGTTAATTTTCGTGTGTTGCTTGATTTTTACTCCTTTCACCTCTTTGCTAATAAAAGCTAGTAATGCTAGATTTCCAATATTTGCAATACTTCAGGGTGATTTATGAACAAAGGTGAACTAGTGGATGCTGTAGCAGCCAAAGCCAACGTCACAAAAAAGCAAGC
>CAXUOL010000862.1:0-3117 GCA_964252435.1 uncultured Nostoc sp. | reverse complement strand
TCACAAGTTTATTTTGCTGCTTCTGATGGACGTTACCGGGGTCTAGTTTCCATTGACGATTTTCGTTTAACCCAAAGGAGTGAATGGGAAACCCAAACCTTACATAGCATTGTGCATCCCCTGACAGAAATACCTACCGTTGCTGAGGCAACAACGATAGCTGAGGTAATTAACAAGCTGGAAAATGAGCAGTTACCTCTAATTACCGTACTTTCTCCGGCTGGTGCTGTAGCTGGTGTAATTGACCGGGGAGATATTGTAAGGGCGCTGGTACAAAAGTTAAATTTGCAGATAAGCGATGCTGAAATTAAGCGCATTAAAGAAGAAGGTAGCTATCCGCCTGGGTTGCAACTGGGAGTAATCGCTAAATCAACTACAAATTAAACGTCATACCTTCGTCATAGGTTTGCAATAGATACGTCAAAAGCGTGTGTGATATTTAATTTGGTATTTGGTTACAAAATGCTTTTTTTGGGTAAAAGGTAGGATTTCCTACCTTTTTTATTTATAAAAATGTAGCGTCGGCGTAGCTCGTCGTAGAAATCGCTTTTACCTTACTTGTCTGGATTTGCAGGGGTTGATGGTAAATTATTACAGAGATAGCGATCACTCTAATCAAAGCGTCTAACCCGACTTCTGGTAATTCGATGCTGAAGTAACTTAAGTGGTCGCAAGCTACTTGTTGGACAAAGGGTGCAAGCGATCGCCCTTTGGGAATATTCTCAATACTATCTACAGTGACTGCAATATCATTTTGTACACCAAAAAAAGGTAAATTTACAACTTTCTTAAATAAACTTTGCTGTAGCCGTTCTAAAACACTAGATTGTTTCTCTAGCTACACCGGGTTCATCTCCCTCAATGTGAACGCCTAAAGGTGGTAGCGGTAGGCTGGTAACAACTGCTTTAAAAGAAGTACCATCAGCAGTGAGGTTTGGCACATCTTTGATATCTACCTGACTCTGCGTTGGTAGCACCCTAGTCAGTTTTGCTGTACCTACAGACTTTGTTGGGTCACGCAAGTCTTGGATATTGGCATCAAAGGAAAACAGTGCTAGTAAAGTGGTTTCGCCGTCTTTGGGTGGTTGCACTCCGTGGACAGCACCACCATCAATTACCCAGCCATAGTTTGGGTCATTTTTAACAATAAAGTAGGGTTGACGTTCTGCGATCGCTCCATCAAGGAAAAATTTGTTTTCATCATCAGGATTATTCACTTCCAACTGAGGAGACTGGGCTGTAATTTTACTGCGGATGATCGCATTTGTCCGCCTAAACAAATCTCGATAAGTCAATTTGCCATTGGCTTTAGCAAGTGTATCCATCAAGAAATAAGAAAAACTACCCGGTGTTTGTCACTACCGTAGTATTCCTTCGCTGTTTGAAGGCTGGCGATCGCTTCAAAATGATTGGGAAATTATTAAAACTTCAAGTTTAAAGTGAGTAAAATGTAAGGACGTGATATACTACACCTCTGACTTATCCTGGTTTTATGGCACTGCCAATTGTTGCAATTATCGGACGCCCGAATGTGGGCAAATCCACCCTGGTTAATCGACTCGCCGGGGAACAAACGGCGATTGTCCATGATGAACCGGGAGTGACACGCGATCGCACTTATCTACCAGCTTTCTGGAATGGTCGTGAATTTTTGGTGGTAGACACTGGTGGTTTAGTTTTTAATGATGATACCGAATTTTTACCACTGATTCGCCAACAGGCAATGACAGCCCTTGCAGAAGCGTGTGGCGCTATTTTTGTCGTCGATGGTCAAACAGGCCCGACATCAGCAGATTTAGAAATTGCTGAATGGATGCGCCAACAACCTGTACCTGTACTACTAGCAGTAAATAAATGTGAATCCCTAGAACAAGGCTTAATGCAAGCTGCTGAATTTTGGGAATTAGGATTGGGCGAACCTTACCCGATCTCCGCGATTCATGGCAGTGGCACAGGAGAGTTACTCGACGAGTTAGTTAATCACATCCCTGCTATTGAAGACATCCCAGAAACAAATGAAATCAAAGTAGCAATTGTGGGACGCCCAAATGTGGGCAAATCGAGCTTACTCAATGCTTTTGTCGGGCAAGAAAGGGCAATTGTCAGCCCAATTTCCGGCACAACCCGCGATGCTATTGATACCGTCATTGAACGAGAGGGACAAACCTACCGTTTGATTGACACCGCAGGTATTCGCAAAAAGAAACACATCGAATACGGCACAGAATTCTTTAGTATTAACCGTGCTTTCAAAGCGATTCGCCGTGCTGATGTAGTTTTATTAGTACTAGATGCCATAGATGGAGTCACCGAGCAAGACCAAAAATTAGCTGGACGGATTATCGAAGAAGGTCGAGCTTGCATCATCGTCGTTAATAAGTGGGATGCTGTCGAAAAAGACTCTTACACAATCTACGACTACGAAAAAACTCTGCAATCACGGTTACATTTTACCGAATGGGCAGAAACAATTTTTGTAAGTGCCTTGTCAGGACAACGGGTAGAAAAAATTCTCGAATTGGTGAAAACGGCAGCTGAATCACACAAACGCCGTGTCAGCACATCAGTAATTAACGAAGTTTTAACAGATGCCGTCAGTTGGCATTCACCGCCAGCATCCCGTGGTGGGCGTCAGGGCAAGATTTATTATGGTACACAAGTAAGTAGCCAACCACCAACGATCGCACTATTTGTCAATGATTCCAAACGCTTCAACGACAACTACCGTCGCTACATTGAACGGCAATTCCGGCAACAGCTAGGATTTAAAGGCACACCAATTATTTTGCTGTGGCGGAGTAAAAAAGTCCGTGATGCCGAAAGTGGTAATGTTAATAGAGCAACTCGCGTCAAAATAAGTTAGGAGTTAGGAGTTAAGAGTTAAGAGTTATGAGTTATGAGTTAAAGTCAAAATTGCTAATTATAGAACCCTATCGACTTGAGTTTGATAGCGGTACAAGGTGAAAGTTATGAGTTAAAGTCAAAACTCCTAACTCCTCACTCCTCACTCCTAACTCTATAACTCTAAAATGGATTTATTGCGATCGCTGCCACTTGGACTTTATTTAGAACAACCCCAAACTTGGCTGCATAAAATCGATCCGCGAGTCAAGTTCG
>CAXUOL010000861.1:0-3129 GCA_964252435.1 uncultured Nostoc sp. | reverse complement strand
ACTGACGCGAAAAACCAGGTGAGTAAACTATTTCAGACTTGTGTATACACCGTAGGCAAGCGGGGAGGGGTACGAGATTAAACATTCTCATCTAGAATAGTTCCTTCTATATTGGCTCCATCCAAATTGGCTCCGCTCAAATTAGTCTGGTTTAAATCTGCTTGAGTGAGATTTGCCTGTGATAAGTCCGCTACAGTTAAATCTGCACCACTTAAATCCGCTCCATCTAGATTTGCTGCTATCAAGTTTGCTTCCTGCAAATCCGCCTCACTCAAGTTAGTTTCAATCAATTTAGCAACCGTCAAATCAGCGTGACTCAAATTAGCTCCATCTAAAGCTGCTCCATCCAAGATAGCTCCATCCAAAATAGCTCCGCTTAAGTTGCTACCACTGAGATCCGCATTGCTCAAATCTGCTCCATTTAAGTCTGCTTCAATCAAACTGGCGTGGGCTAAATTAGCGTGACTCAGATTAGCTCCATCTAAAATTGCTCGATCTAAAATTACACCACTGAGATCGGCTCCTCTTAAATTGACCTCGCTCAAGTTGACACCAGTAAAGTCTCTGACACCTGCGGCATAGTTTTTCAGGAGTTGATCTGCTTTCATATCTGTCACTGTGCTAAGGAACGTTTAACTAATTCGTAATTCGTAATTTTTGAGTGTAATTGGCCATATATGCGTGGCTTTATTTCAGTTTGGGTCTAAATAAAATAAGAGTCTAAAACAGTCTTTAATTACAAATTTACGTTAACGCAGTAGTAGCAAGTCCGCAAGCGATCGATTATGAATAATTTTAGACTATCCAGACTAACAGTAAATCCCCAGCACGCGCCACGGAGGATTTAGTGTGATGAATCAAACTAGAGTGGATATTGAATCAACTTTGTCTAGATTAACTATTTTTAACTACTAGCGCTACTACCTAGAGTTGTGAGTTAATTTCATACTTGGGAGGGATGTTGCTCACCTTAAAAATTTAAGCATTAACGTGAGTTTCCAACGGAGACTCACGTTAAGCATTAGTGCAAAGCGATCGCTATACTTAATTCTGGTGTTCATCTGGCAGAGGTTATGGCAAAACCAATTCCTATTCTTTTGCAGATTTTGATTCTTACAGCTGAAGCAGATAGTTCATGTTTCCCCACCAACTACTACATCTCGAATTCGGAGGCTAGGACCACCACAACCTACTGACAAACCATTTTGTCCTCCCTTACCACAACCACCAGATTCATCCCAATAAAAATCATCACCAAGTGCCTCAATATCCGCTAAAGTTTGAAATACATTTCCCGAAAGCGTCACATCTCGGACAGGTTCAGCAATTTTGCCGTTCCTAATCATCCACGCTTCCCCAGCACTAAAGGTAAACATTTCTCCATTCGTCATCCCACCCAACCAATTACGGGCATAAACTCCTTCTTTGATATCAGTGAATAAGTCTGCAACTGGTGTTTTACCCCGTTCAATCCAGGTATTTGTCATTCGCACAATAGGAGTAAAGTGATAGTTAAGACAGCGGGCGTTACCTGTAGGCGCTTCCTCCAATTTGCCAGCAGTTTCACGAGAATGTAGACGTCCCACTAAAACTCCATCTTTAATTAGTTGAGTAGTAGTGGCAGGTGTACCTTCATCGTCGTAAAAATAGCTACCGCGATGTCCCTCTGGAGCCGCACCATCAAAAATTTGCAGTTCTTCTGGGCCAAACCGCCGTCCGATGGTCATAACTTCCAGTAGATCGGGGTTTTCGTAAGCCATATCAGCCTCAGAAAGATGTCCGAAGGCTTCGTGGACAAATAAACCCGTGAGAATTGGGTCAATGACTACAGTGTAAGTATTGCCTTTGACCGGTGGTAGAGATAAAGCGGCGATCGCTCTTTGAGCTGCACCTTTTACCTGTTCATCCAAACCAGTTAAATCTTCGTAAGCTTTGCGAGAGCCAGTAGTTTCCCGTCCAGTTTGTACGGTTTCACCATTTCTGGCGGTAGCGGCAAAGCGCATTTCCATATCCACCCAAGATTGCTCGATCGAAGTACCTTCTGAAGTCGCAATGATTACTTTTTGGGCGCTGTCACCGTAACGCACCGAGGTAGTGGTAATTCGGGGATCGACGCTTTTAAGCAATTGGGCATAGCGATCGCACAATTGTTTTTTCTGCGAGAGTGGGATATTTCGGGGGTCAGTACCTTTTAGGGGTAGAATGCATACTGCTTGCACCGGGTCAATAGGTGCAAGTAAAGTTTCTTCATCACCAACCATCCGCGCAGCAGCGATCGCTTCTTCTATGCGATCCTTAATTGTTGCCAGCTGGTTAAAGCAGCTCAACCCCCATCCGCCTTTATAACAAGCGCGAATATGTCCACCAATGGAGATGCCAACGCTTAGGGTTTCTACCTTGTCGCCACGCAACAAGATATCAGTCCCCTCTGCTTCTTCAAGGCGAATCATCAGATAATCTACACGCCCACAGTAGCGAGCGATCAGGTCAGAAAGTAAATTTTGTGCCTCAGCAAGTGTAGTCGGCATTTCCAATTAGTAACAATGACTAACTGCATTTATTTTGCAATTAATTGGGGAATATCTGCTACTCAATATAGAAGTTCCCCATGAGGGGGTAAGAGAAGATCACAGAGACAAGGAGAAGAACCAATGCCCCATGCCTAATCTTTAGTACTTCTAAGTTACGGTGGGTAAGAACTCAATGATGTGCTAAGGTAGTTAGGTGAGAATAAAATTCGGTTACAGCGTTTGTTTTTAGTATTGACAGGCTTTTCCCTTTTGGTCTTAACAAGCTTGTCTCCGAAATCTAAATCTCTACACACCTATGATTTTGGAGATAACGCATGTCAATTTATGTAGGTAATCTATCCTACGAGGTCACACAAGAAGACCTCACATCTGTTTTTGCTGAACATGGTTCTGTAAAACGCGTTCAGTTGCCTACTGACCGTGAAACAGGTCGTCCACGCGGCTTTGCTTTCGTAGAGATGGGTACAGAAGCTGAAGAAACAGCCGCCATTGAAGCTCTTGATGGTGCTGAGTGGATGGGACGCGATCTCAAAGTGAACAAGGCCAAACCTAAGGAAGACAGAAGTGGTTCCTTTGGTGGTGGTGGCGATCGTCGCGG
>CAXUOL010000860.1:0-3129 GCA_964252435.1 uncultured Nostoc sp. | reverse complement strand
TCTGCCCAAACTCGACCATTATGCCGATGAATAATGCGTTGCACGTTTGCCAATCCAACACCAGTGCCTTCAAATTGTGGGTCGCTATGCAGGCGTTGAAATACTCCGAATAGCTTGTGTACATATTGCATATTAAAGCCTACGCCGTTATCTTGTACAAAAAAGACAACTTCGTTTTCATTGTCAATACTTCCAACAGTAATTTCTGCTGGGTTTTGAGTCTGGGTATATTTTACGGCATTGCCTATCAGGTTGCGAAGCACGAGCCGCAGCATAGAGGGATCGCCCTGTACTTCTGGAAGTGGCTCGATGTGCCAATGGATTGTGCGTCCTGGGGTTTGTGCGATCAAGTCGCGTTTTACTTCTTGTACCAATTCCTCCATATTGAGGTTGATGTAGCGCATTTCAGTGCGCCCCATGCGAGAAAATGTCAGCAATTCATCGATCAGTATTCCTGCCTGTTTGGCAGCGTCGGCAATTATTCTTAAATAACGCTGACTTGTTTGATCTAAGCTTGTTGAGCTATTGCGTTTCTGAAGCAATTCGATAAATCCGGCAATGTGGCGCAGTGGTGCCCGCAAGTCGTGAGAAACTGAGTAAGAGAAGGATTCGAGTTCTTTATTAGCGGCTTCGAGTTGGGCAGTGCGCTCTTGAATTCGCTGCTCTAGCATTTCATTGAGTTGTTGCAGGGAGGCTTCGGCAACTTTGCGATCATGAATGTCGCTGGCAATGCCCACCCACTTGATAATCTGTCCTGTTGCATCTCGAAATGGTAAACCCCGGACAATATGCCAACGATAGCTACCATCAGAAACTTGACGAAAGCGAATTTCTACTTCGTAGTTTGTCGCGTTAGCAACAGCCTGTATGGAAGTTTTTAAGATGCGATCGCGGTCATCGGGGTGAATCACATAAATCCAGCCATAGCCAGAGGTCTGCTCCATTGTCAGTCCGGTATAGTCTAACCAGTATTGATTGCAATAAGTAATACCACCATCGCGATCGCCCATCCAAATTGCCTGTGGCGAGACTTCCGTTAAAATTCGGTATCGCTCCTCACTGTCACGTAGCGCTTCTTCTGCCAACTTGCGTTCGCGCAGTGCAGCTTGCTGTTCGCTAATGTCGCTGACTAAGGCCGCATACCCTTCAACGATTCCCTGTTTATTAACCTGGGGAACATAAATGGCATTAATGTAGCGTATGCCACCATCTTTATAAGAAATTTCACTTTCAAATGTAACCTGTTCTCCTGCGAGTACCTGTTCCACATAGCGACGAACTCCTTGATATGCAGGTTCACCCAATACTTCCCAAAGATGTTTCCCATAAACTTCTGCTGGCGGATGCCCAAACCACTCTTGATATGCTCGGTTGTTGAAGCGGTAGCGTTGTTCTGAATCTACAAAGGAAATCAGAACTGGCAGCGTATCTGTAATTAAACGAAGTTCTGTTTCTCGTTGCCGCAGTGCTTCTTCTATAAGCTTACGGTTAGTGATATCGCGCCAGCAATCTATTGCACCAATAATCTCACCTTGGGAATCTCGAATTGGTACAACATTGGCGATCGCTGTAATTGTAGTACCATCTGGACGTTCAATGATGCATTCTTGATCGCGGATCGTTTCTCCATAGCGCGTAGCACGGTATAAAGGTAGTTGCTCTAAAGTGAGGGGCGTTACACCATCAGCGAGAAACAGATTGTAGAGCTGAACATAAGACTCAGAAGATATGCCAACCAGAGATTCACTTGGTCTGCCCAAAAGCTCTTGCGCGAGTTTGCTGTTAGCGATGATTGAGAAATCGGGGGAGCCGCCAGTAATAGTAATTCCCTCTGGGACGTGTTCTAGGAGCATTTGTAAAATGCTTTGGGCAACTTCTGCTTGGCGGGAGCGATGCTGGGCTTCTGCTTCTGCTTGTTTGCGTTCGCTCAAGTCAAGTACAAAACCAATGATTGTCCGATCTCCCTGTTTAGCAAAACCAAGTAGAACCGGAACTAGAGAGCCGTCTTTGCGGATGTATTTCTGCTCAAAGGGCTTACAACTCCCAGTAATTGTCAGTTCTTGAATCGATCGCTCACTCACCTCAATGTATTCGAGTGGAACGATCTCGCCCCAGCGGATTCGACCAGAGCGCAAATCCTCGCGTGTATAATTGAGCATTTGTAGAAAGGCATCGTTGGCTTCAAAGATTAAGCCATTCAGATCGGCCACAATCACCCCAATAATATTAGACTCGGTTAAGCGACCAAACCGTGTCTCACTTTCGCGTAGTGACTTCAGGCTCGCTTCAGCTTTTCTTTGGGCTGTGCGGCGTGATTCGTTGAGCCAGATGATTAACCCTGCTGTGATCATGAACACGACTAGCCGCACTAAAATGTCTAGATTTGTAATCTTCAGCGAAGAGAGCGGATGAAGAAACAAGTAGTTGATTACCAAAGTAGACAAAACAGTTGCAAGTAGTCCTGGTGCGAAACTCCCGTACCAGGCACTCACCATCACCGCAGCCAAAAATACTGCCGCAGGTGCTGCGGTGAAATATGGACGGAGCAGCAGCGTTATTCCGACTGCTAAGGCAACGGATAGCAAAGCAATACTATAGTGCAGCAGTTGCTCCCGAATGATTACGCCCTTGTTTCTACCGCCAGCAAAGATGTTTTGGGATTCAGATACCCTCGCCTTACGACTCATAACCCTACTCTGCTTCTGGAAAATACTGATTTAGCAGTCTTTTGCTGGGTTCACCCATCTTCCGTAACATTTCTTCTATTAGTTTTAGTGCTATGCGTGAAGCGACTGTATGCCCATTTTCCCAACGATTAACTGTTTTGAAGTAAACTCCTACTTTAGCAGCAAACTGTTTTTGAGAAAGATTGAGCTGTTGACGAAGTTCCCGAATCAAATCAAAAATTTCCAGCCGCTTTGTTACAGACATCTCTGTATTTTATCCCCATAGGATAATTAGCATAAGACAGGCGTCTTATTTATTATCTCTTACTTAGAGAATATTTTAAAAGTGAATGGCTGTAATTTTAGGCACTTATTGATCCTCCCTAATTTCCCTTAAAAAAGCTACGGTGTATCCACAAGTCTAAAATAACTGATTAACCAAGGTTTTACCCCACCCTAACCC
>CAXUOL010000859.1:0-3131 GCA_964252435.1 uncultured Nostoc sp. | reverse complement strand
CAAGGCATCGGGGGAGTTAGAGGGGGTGAAAAGGACTTGTGTGTACACTGTAGCCCAAAGGGAGAGGCTAGCGCCTTTCCAACTCTTGGAGACGCTGCGCGAACGGAACGCTACGCGAACGCGGAGCGTCTCCAAGAGTTGGGGGTTTCCCCCATGAGCGACTGGCGTATGGGGTTCTTCGGGTTTTGATAAGTAATCAAGCGGACATGATATAAATCAAAAAATAAAAATAACTTGGAGTTTTAATTCTTTATTCTGACAAACAATCTCAATTTGCCTAATAAATTCTCGAAAGTAAAATCTTCGTTCTGTTTCCGACAAATCTAACCAAAATTGTGGTATTGAAACAGCTTGAGCAACAGAACGCAAGTTAACTGGAGGGAGAATTGCTAGCTTTGCTTCGAGTGCAGAAATTTCTGTGCGGAGTTTGTAAGCCCTTAACTTTGCTGTTTCGGCATCTAAAATTCCAGTTTCAATTAAAGCGGGTAACTGAGCAAGTATTTCTTGCTGACGAGCGATCGCTTGCCCTAAACTATTCTTGACTGCATCCAACTGGGGAAAATTCATTCCTGCTACCGCCAGAGGTAAATCACGGCAAACCGTTTCAATGGTATGTTCCAACACCTCTTGGTAGGGAATGGCCTTACACTTGGGGCTTTGGGGACAGCTAGTAGAACGTAAATAAAGATACTCTTTATCTTGGTTGCGTTGGGTAACACGGGTAACTGTCAGATGCGACTGACACTCAGCACAGACAACCAACCCAGCCAGAGAACGCGGCGCACTAGCAGTTCGAGATGGTAAACGGCTGTTACGGCGTAAAAGTCGGTCAACTTGGGCAGCTTCTTCCTTAGAAATTATCGGAATATGGGTATTGGAGATAATTTCACCATTTTGATAAGCTGTATTGCCGCGATAGACTGGATTAGTCAGCCAGCGTCTTCCTGTGGTGACAGAGATTTTCTTCCCGTATTTTTTCGCCAAGTAACGCACTGAACCCCGCAGGGAACCGTAGAGTAAAAAGTGTTCAAAAAAATCTTTGACTACTGGTGAAGTACTGCGATCGATGGTATATTTTCCCTTACCTCTGCGATAGCCATAGGGAACTTTGCCGGGTGGCGGTGCAACCTCAAGACGATTACGAGCGTGTCCTTGGCGGATGCGGCGGCTACGTTGCTGACGTTGGATTGCGTGTAGCAAATTCAGCAAGTCAGCGCCCAGAGGGTAATTTTCGGAAGTGTAGGGTTGTTCAGTGGCGATTACTGCGATTCCCATGACTTCAAGTTGATTGAGGCGATAGCTAATTTCCTCTACAGTATCTCCCAATTCTTCCAAGCGACGAATCAAAAGATAATCTGCTGGTTCCGTTTGGCAATCGGTAAATAATTGTTGTAATTGCGATCGTTCAGAAGAGTCTGGCTTGCCCAAATCTTCATAAACCCGATCCACCTCCCATCCCCAATCGGCTCGATCGGGAGAAGATTCTAATAGTGGATCGGTGTAAGAGTAGGCAATTATTTTCAAAGGTTTAGCGCAGCCTCACAAATAAATGGTATCAGTTGTAACTACTAGCTTGATGTCCATTAAATAATTATTGTCCAATTTAAATAATTATTGTCATGTTTGCATTGAAGAATATTAATCGTCAAAATCCTCATTGAGTAAGGCTCTTGACGATTTTATTCTTAAATAACTCAATTACAAATTATTAAATTAAATGATGTCATAAATACTATAAAATTTTGTACATTCGCAAATTAAGTGTCGCTATTCGCGGATAGTAATGACTGAAACCTTTATCATATAAGGATTATAAACTATTTAATGATACAGAAAATAAATTTGGTTAATTCGCATTTTCTATGTCGTAAATCCCCAATTCTCACATTAAATGTCGTTTGTTAATATTTAGGCGTTTTTCAAATTCCATGTCGCATTCTTAGTCAATTAATGGTAAATTAGTACCTTAATTATTCATGAGTGTTTTTCACTCCAATGGCAGACAAACAATTTGAATTCACGGAAAAATCAACGCAAGCTCCAGATGCTATTTTTCTTGACAAGAGTAATTTTGTTGTAAATCCATCCCAAATTATTCTGGAAACATCAGATAGGCATAAACGTTTATAGCTTGGGTCAGAGAACATTGCGTCAATCCTTAAAGCGAGCATCCCAAACCATCCAAAATCAGTTAGGTAAGCCCACTTCCACTCCTACTTTGCGTTGGGTGTTTCAATGTTTCATGTCAATTCATTTATTAGCGATCGCTGGCTTGAAACAGATTTCCAACCTCACCGAGGAGAGATGTTGGATTCTAAAGTTATTTGGTGCTCCTTGTCGTAAATATTATCTCCTTTGCTAATTAACCTGCAGAACGTGGGATCAAGCAAGAAGCGCTATATTTAAGAAATTAAGTTTAAAAATTATATGATATGAAATTTTTTCAGCATTTTTTTCTAGCATTATTGACTGCATTACTCTGTACGCTTTTGCCGTATTTTTTTTATTCATCTAATTATTTAACAGCAGGATTTGCAAAATCTAAAGTTGGATTTGATTCTGTTTTAGCAACTACACCTGCTGTCAACCCAACCCAGACTTCTAGCCTGGTGCAGCAAAGTCAAGCACTTTATGAAGCGGGACAGTTTGTAGAAGGGGTACAACTTCTCAAAAAAGCAGTAACTGAATTTCAAGCTACTAATGATGTATTGAATGAAGCTATAGCTTTAAGCAATCTTTCTTTAGCCTATCAGCAATTAGGACAATGGCAAGAGGCAACTGAAGCTATTACACAAAGTATTAAACTATTACAAACTCTCAAAGATGCAAATTCTTCGCAAGTTTTTGCCCAAGCTTTAGATGTTCGAGGTGGACTGGAATTAGCACAGGGGCAAACTGAAGCAGCCCTGAATACTTGGCAAGAAGCAGCTAAAATTTATCAACGCTTAGATGATACATCTGCACTGGTTCGCGATCGCGTTAATCAAGCCCAAGCAATGCAAGCTTTGGGAAATTATCTCCAAGCAGATAAAACCTTAACCTCAGTCCGAGAAATTCTTCAAAAACAACCAGAGTCTCCTATAGAACCCATTTGACATCTTTTACTGTGTTGAAGTAAAGTGAGCGCAAAA
>CAXUOL010000858.1:0-3131 GCA_964252435.1 uncultured Nostoc sp. | reverse complement strand
ATAGATGATGAGTGCTATTCTTATAGAATATTACAGAAGATTAAAAAAAGCTTTGGCAAGTAATCTTAGGTGAACTATGGCACAAAGGACTAGGTTGGGAGATATCCTGAAACCACTGAACTCTGAATACGGGAAAGTGGCTCCAGGTTGGGGTACTACCCCTGTGATGGCTGTTTTTATGGCGCTATTTTTCGTGTTTCTGCTGATTATTCTGCAACTTTACAATAAATCACTGTTGGTTCAGGATGTATTTGTCGATTGGCGCAGTTTAGGACGCTAAAGCATACACAGCGAGCGAGTTTGGATAACAAGTTAAGTTACACCCGGTTCTTCCGGGTTTTTTTGTGAGTTGTAATTTGCTGCTGAACAATAACTCAGCAGGTGTAGGTTGGGTTTCGTTCCTCAACCCAACAAACTCTTGAAAATGTTGGGTTTCAGTTCCCTATGGGACGCTGTTCGCGTTCGTTTAACCCAATCTACATCAATACAGTTCAGTTAAGCATTTCTTCCTTCTCTTTGCGTCCTTTGCGTCCTTCTCTAACAAGACGCTGCGCGTTGGCGAAAGCCTCTCGTAGAGAAGGCGGTTCGTTAAAAAAATTGACTTTGGCAAAGGATTTTAGCCTTAACTGAACCGTATTGCAACCTACATTTATTTTTAATTTCAATGAAAGAATTATCGGTCATCTAAAAGACTTATGATTGTATTAAAGGTACTTTTTAATTGTAGAGAAATTGCCGAAAATTCATAAGTTTACTTTAGGCGACAGGATAATCAATCAACTGTACGATTTATTATAAGGATTAATTAAAGCCAAATATGCTAAAGATAAACTTATTCAACTAAAATCTCTGAATACTCAACTAGATATTTTGCGCTATCAAACACGAATGCTGCTCGACTTCAATTTGATCTCATTAAGTACTTAATTTACTCAAACTCAGGTGGCCACAGTTCTTTTATTGTTAATTCCCAACCTGGAAGTAATTCTGGTATTGTCAGTTTGTCGTTATCTTTTAAAACTACTGGTTCAAGGTTAGAACGATAAACTGTTACTAAAAGTTTGTCAGGGTCGATGAGAATACCTACTGTAGATCCAAGTTGTAGGAATAGTTTAATCTTTTCTTGGAGTGGTTTGAGGCGATCGCTCTTAGATTTCACCTCAACCATCAGGTCTGGTACTAACTGTACAAAGTCACGCTGAGTCTTCTTGAGTCGTTCTGCTCGAACAAACGAAACATCTGGAGCGCGTAGATTTCTTTTTTCCGGGTCGCCTCCAGTTTCATCTGTTTCAATACTGGGCAAGATAAAACCAGCACTAGAACCAGTAATACGTCCCAGTTTGCGAGGCATGACCCATATATTCAAAAATGTCAGCAGACGAGAACCAATTTCGTCTGACTCATAATCGGATGGCCCCATAACGATGATGTTTCCCTCTACTAGCTCCATCCGAAAATCAGGATTTTGTGACTGTAATTGTTCTAAGTCTTTAATTGTCAGAGACATAAGGCATCACTCGCTTGTGGGGCGTTAGCGTAGCTCGCCGCAGGCATCGCTTTCTATGATAGGCGATTATTGAGTAGACTACATAATAATATGTGAGTCTATGTAGTGGTTTTAGAGTTTACAGGAGACAAAAAATGAATATATTTGGTATTGGTCTGCCGGAAATGGCTGTAATTATGGTAGTAGCGCTGTTAATCTTTGGCCCAAAGAAGCTACCAGAGATTGGTCGGAGTGTGGGCAAAACAATTCGTAGTTTCCAAGAAGCTTCTAAGGAGTTTCAAAACGAGTTTCAAAAAGAAGCAGAACAGTTAGAAGAAGTTGTAAAGACTACTGCTGAATTAGAACCTAAGCAAATCCACCCTGCTAAATCTGAGCAGGATACCGCTAGTTCTTCCCAACCTAGTTAGTATGTCAAGTTCGTAGTAAGGACTTTAGTCCTTATTTTCTAAGCACTTAAGTGCTTACTACAAACCCTTCATTACTAGCTTAGACATTGTACTAGTAGTCCGTCACAGCAACTTTGCTTGGTAAATCAATTCTTCAATTTCTCTTCTTTCCTTTTTACTTCGCGTACTTAGCGCCTTTGCGGTTCGTTCTCTAACCCTGCAAAGTTTGTGTGACAAAGTACTAGAAGAGTGATGAATATCAATTGACTGTAGACAAAATGACAGAAGCTGTTACGCAACCAGCTTTGGTAATTCCACAACTAATCGTCGGGTTAGGGAATCCAGAAGCCAAGTACGACCAAACACGTCATAACATCGGTTTTGCTGCTTTAGAAACTCTCTCTCGTTCTTGGCGCATTTCCTTAGCAGAAAACCGCAAGTTTCAGGGTGAGTATGGCGAGGGTATGACCCCAAGTGGAGGTAAGATTCGCTTGCTGAAGCCGTTGACTTATATGAATCGCTCAGGACAAGCAATACAAGCGGTGACAAGTTGGTATAAATTACCGCCTGAATCAGTGTTGGTAATTTATGACGATATGGATTTGCCCTTGGGAAAAACTCGTTTGCGTTTATCTGGTTCGGCTGGGGGACATAACGGCATGAAAAGTGCGATCGCACATCTTAGTAGCCAGAACTTTCCCCGTTTGCGAATCGGTATTGGTAAACCCAAAGATACAGCTAATAACGATGATTCCGGTGCTATCTCCCATGTACTGGGGCGATTTTCCGCTGCCGAAAATCAGCAGATGTCTCTTGTACTTCAGTTCGTAGTTGAGTGTATTGAACTAAGTCTCAAACAGGGAGTAGAAAAGGCGATGAATGTTTGTAATAGCCGCACCATTAATAATTCTGAGTCTTAGGGCTGGATGAATACTGTCCTATCAGCTGATTAAAGAAAGCTAACCGATGTTTAAAGGCGCTTATTTTGGTTGATGGGCAGCGATTTTAGCTTACTCCATCTAACCAAAATAAAGCCTCTAACGCGCTCTACGTATAGGAAAAGTAACTCATTTTCACCCTAATTAGCGGTGCGGCAGACTTTGCTTAATGTTTGTATGAATAATGGCGCTCGTGCTATTGCCTGTTTTCGGTCATAACCTCAAGCAACGCCGGTATCACACCAAATAGGTTTATTTAAAACGTCTTGTGCGTCTAGCTGCCACTGCCTTACGTTTGCG
>CAXUOL010000857.1:0-3137 GCA_964252435.1 uncultured Nostoc sp. | reverse complement strand
GCCTCTTCCTATGCCCAATGCTCAGTAAAAATTATTACATAAGCATAAATGAAGTATTTATTAAGAAAATTTACGGTAGTTTAAGTTTTACAGGATTTTTATAGATATTTATACTGATTTTGATATGGTTAAGGAACTATTAATAAAAGGGATTTTACTTAAATGAACAACGCAAAATTCAGCAATCCATTAGGCCAGTCTATAATTATGGGCGCTTTAATGGTGTTAACCAGCGTTGGGGTTATTACAATCATGAACTTTTTCTAGGATGCAAGATTTATCATTTTAGCAATAAGACTTCATATAGTCCCGCTCAAAACTGAGTGGGACTTTTACTTTTTTCATCTAGCTCAATCCGTGTGTATTAATTTTCTACTGTAACTTTCGACAAAGAATAATTCTGAAGGCGTGTTATTACGTAGTTTTGCAGTCAGAGAATTTAGAATAGGGATGCGATCGCTATTTCCTTTACTCTAGTAGAGCACGGCGTAAATAAACCACCCATTGAGAACGCCTGAAACCTTTGTGAAAACGTAATTACGAATTACGAATTACGAATTACGAATTACGAATTCCGCATAGCGGTACTAGTGCCCAACTGGCGCTTTCACTCCTGCACCGCCTTTACCCAGAAATAGCAACAGAGGTAATGAGCAAAGAAACCCTACGCCTACCACTCGAAAGCAATCTGCGTAAGACAAAACCGCAGCTTGAGTATCTACTGTTTGACTTAATAAAGCTAGTGCTTGTTGTTGAGCCGTTGTCGCATCCATGCCTTGACCTTGGAGTGCCCCGTTGAGCGCATCGAAGCGCTGACTGGTTTCTGGGTCATAAGGACTAAGTTTTGCTAACAGGATGGCTCGATGAAAAGCTTCTCGTCGGTCAAGCAAAGTGGTAAGTAGAGCAATGCCTATACTACCACCCAATTGTCGGGTGAGGTTGTAGAAACCAGAGCCGGCAGAAATATCCTGTTTGGGTAGCGGGCCTAAAACTGCCAAACTCAAAGGCAGAAACATCAACACAGTGAAAGCCCCACGCCATACCAATGGCCAAAATAAATCATCTATGCCAGTTTGTGGGGTAATTGCTGCTAGTTGAAACATGACTCCAGACGATCCGACAGCGCCCATTGCAATTAAAAATCGGGCATCAATTTTACTAGCCAGTTTGCCTAATAAAACCATAACGATCGCAGACGCTAAAGCACCAGGCGCTAACAATAGTCCTGTCTGCGTTGCCGTAAAGTGCAGCACACTCTGAGCAAATATCGGCACAGCAAAGAGTGTACCATAAAGCCCCATACCCACCACTGCTGAGAGAACGCTTCCGGCAGCTAAAGAACGGTGGCGCAAAACTCTCAAATCCACAGCCGGGTGATCTGTTTTCAGTTCTCGCCAAATAAACAACCCCAAACCGATAATACTAGCGATCGCTAATGTGGTGATGAAACTGGAGGAAAACCAGTCGTCTTGCTCTCCTTCCTCTAACAAAGTTTGCATACAGCCAATAGCAACGACTAAAAACCCGATCCCGAACCAATCGACGGTTTGGCTTTGTGTCTCACTCTTATCTTTGTCTTTGGGCAAAAACATGAAAGACATCGCCACTGCAACGATCCCGAAGGGAATATTAACAAAGAAAATCCACCGCCAGCCCAAACCATCTACCAAAAATCCTCCCAAAGTTGGGCCGATGGCTGGCCCAGCAATTACACCTACCCCAAAAACTGCCTGTGCTAAACCTTGTTCAGCAGGTGGAAAAGTCTCAAATAAAATCGCTTGGGCTTTAGCTAACAATCCGCCGCCACATAAACCTTGAAGAATTCGAGAAATAACCAGCATCGGGAGATTAAATGCCAACCCGCATAAAACCGAGGCCAGGGTAAAGCCAATCAACGAGAAGATAAAGTAGGTTTTGCGTCCAAAGTAATCTCCCAGCCATGCAGATAAGGGAATTAAGACGACATTTGCGATTGCATATCCAGTTACCACCCAGCCAACTTCACTGACAGTTGCACCCAAACTAGCCTGTATATCTGTCAGCGCAACGTTAACAATACTAGTATCAATTACTTCTAATATCGCACCAATAGAAGCCGTAAAAGCGATCGCCCACTTCAATGGGCCGTGGACATAACCAAATTCGTCAAAACTAGAACCTTTAATGTTAGTAGCCATTATTTAGCACAAATAATATTTGGGAGATGTCAAGCAATGCCAAGCCTTTGTTACACTTACGCCAAAGCTAAAATTAAGTATTGTATATATACGCTACGGTAGCGTATCATATAAAAACGGTCAAGAGAGTTTTTCCTGAAATGTGGCAGAAATACCTATGCTAAAGATGGATGGTCATTGCTGCTGTTTTAGTGCATAAGAAATGAGTTTTGGACTGATTTATTCCCCATAGGGTATGTTCTATGACCAAAGCTAGAAGCAAATTGCCAAGAAGATATTGCTTGGGGATGATATTTTATGAGTAAGCAAATCAACAGCACCTCTGGACGCCCACGTAGCATCCACGCCGACCAAGCTATTCTGCAAGCGACCTTAGACTTGCTTGCAGAGGTAGGATATGAAAACATGAGTATAGAAGCGATCGCTTCTCGTGCTGGAGTTGGTAAAACAACCATCTATCGGCGTTACACTTCCAAAGAAGAACTAGTTGCAGACGCGATAGAAAGTCTCAGAGATGATTTAGCGATCCCCGATACTAGCAGCTTTTGGGGAGACATAGATATCCTGATTAAGAATGCCGCCAAAAAAATAGATAGTCCCCTTGGTCGTCAGACACTTGCGCTGATTGTTAGTACAGCGTCTAGCAATCCTCAATTTGCCGAGGTTTACTGGACAAAATATACGAAACTCCGACGTGAAGCCTTTTCTAAAATACTTGAACGTGCCAAGTCTAGAGGCGAAATTCACAAGGATGCAGACGTAGACTTAATTATCGACCTTGTAAGCGGTTCACTATATTATGCACTGATCTTCAAACCCACAACCGAGCCAGTAGAACGATACATGCGCCGCACTATGAATCTTCTTATGAAAGGAGTAGGGAGTGGGGGGATGGGAGATGAGGGAGATGAGGGAGATGAGGGAGATGAGGGAGATGAGGGGACAAGGAGATAAACAAAA
>CAXUOL010000856.1:0-3140 GCA_964252435.1 uncultured Nostoc sp. | reverse complement strand
TATAGGCAACATCTCCAATTTCTCCGACGCCCAACTCACCCAATTGCACTAACCGCGCCGCCATTTCATTATTTGGTGTCGGAGATGCGAGCAATCTGTCGCCAAAGCGCCCTAACCACTCAACCCAGTCTTGAGTTGTGATCCGATGTTCGATATTATGCAGCCACTTCTGTGCCCATGCTTCCCCTCGTGCTTGATGTACTCCTTGCAACAGTTCGTTGAAGAGAAATTCCAGATCCGTATCGCTTAAGGGTGGTGCTGGTTCTTTTTCCACATTTCCCCTAGATTTTGAGGTCGTCTGTTTTCCACCAAACAAGCTCTGAAAAAGCTTTTTGAGCCATTGAAATAGCCGCTTGAGCATCTGCTGCACCATCGAGTATTGCTTATCTATAAAATTGTAGCGATCGCACTGGACTATGGCGTTAGTTCAGTCAACAAAACGTATAGTCATTTGTCATTTGTCAAGAGTTTTTTCTCTGCTCTCCATTTCCTAATTAGAACAAATGTACTAAATGATATGCTATAATTCCCATACATTGATGTTGAAATCATAGTAGAGGATAAGCTCTGGTTGCTTGCTTTGCTGAGTGCCAAAATTTACGGCATTAGTTGAGTCTTGGGCTATGGCAACATCGATCAATAAAGCCAGGTACGAGAGTTTAAAATAATTGAATCCTAAACTCGACTCGGTGCTACTAATTAACGTTGAAAGGCATTGAAGTCTATATTTCCATGTCTTATGAACCCCTGCACCACAAATATCGCCCCAAGAGTTTTGCTGAACTGGTGGGCCAAGAGGCGATCGCCACCACCCTCACGAACGCGATCGGCACATCCAAAATCGCTCCTGCCTACTTATTCACTGGGCCCAGAGGTACGGGGAAAACTTCTAGTGCCCGGATTTTGGCTAAATCCCTTAATTGTCTAAAAAGTGATAAGCCTACTGCTGAACCTTGTGGTGTGTGTGAAGTTTGTCAGGGGATCGCTAAAGGCTACACCCTAGATGTAATTGAAATCGATGCCGCTAGTAATACTGGTGTCGATAATATCCGCGAGTTGATTGAAAAAGCCCAGTTTGCTCCTGTACAGTGTCGCTACAAGGTTTATGTAATCGACGAATGCCTAACTGGAGATTCTCTGGTATTGACTAATGACGGACTTAACAGAATCGACGACCCCAAAATCAAAGATAAGAGGGTTCTGAGTTACAACGACTCATCTCTTAAGTGGGAATTCAAGAAAGTTGTCAGGTGGTTAGACCAAGGAGAACGGCAAACCCTGGTTATCAAGACAACTAACCAAGAAATTAGATGTACGGGTAATCATTTAATTAGGACAAACCAGGGATGGCTACCAGCAAAGGACGTAAAAGAAGGAGTGAAGATACTATCCCCTGTGAATAAGGATCTGGAAAACCTCTCTCCTTTTGGGCTACGGTGTACACACAAGTCTGAAACAGTTCACTTATCTGAGTTTAAGCGTAAGTTTTACCCCTCCCTAACCCTCCCCTTGGAAAGGGGAGGGAACTGTATTTCTAGTTTCCCCCCTTTCCAAGCTGAGATACAGTTTTTTGGGGAAATCACTGCTTTGGGAGGGAACTGTATTTCTAGTTTCCCCCCTTTCCAAGGGGGGATTAAGGGGGGTAATTCGACTTGTGTGTACACCGTAGCCCCTTTTAAGGGAGAGACTTTGAATTCTTCCTATTCCCTAATAGGGAAGGGGGTTGGGGGGTTAGGTTTCGCTTTAGCTTTTCCAGATAACGTGAAAAGTCAGGTGAATGTGGATGTGGCATCCTCATGGATTACAAGTTTGGAGACAGTCGTATCTGTTCACCTCGCTGGGATTGAACGAGTCTATGACATTGAAGTAGCAGATAATCATAACTTTGTGGCAAATGGGCTTTTGGTACATAATTGTCACATGCTCAGTACCCAGGCATTCAATGCGCTACTTAAGACACTAGAAGAACCACCGAGACACGTGGTTTTTGTGTTGGCGACAACAGACCCGCAACGGGTCTTACCAACAATTATTTCGCGCTGTCAAAGGTTTGATTTTAGACGCATTCAGTTAGAGGCGATGGTGAAGCATTTAAGTGCGATCGCATCTTATGAAAACATTCATATTTCACTTGATGCTGTAACCTTAGTAGCCCAACTTGCTCAAGGAGGGTTACGGGATGCCGAAAGTTTACTTGACCAATTGGGTTTGTTAGCGGGTGAAGTCACACCAGAGCGAGTTTGGGATTTGGTGGGGACAGTCAGCGAACAGGACTTGCTAGCGCTTTTAAATGCGATCGCTCAAGATAAACCAGAAGCAGTTCTAGACTGTACTCACTACATTCTAGATCGTGGTCGAGAACCCCTAACTGTTCTGCAAAATCTCGCCGCTTTTTACCGCGATTTACTGATTGCGAAAACAGCACCCAACCGCCACGATTTGGTTGCTTGTACTCAGCAAACCTGGACAGCGCTGATTGAGTTTGCTCAATACTTCGATATGAGTGTGATCTTGGCAGGACAGAAACACTTGCGAGAAGCTGAAGTGCAAATTAAAAACACCACCCAGCCGCGTTTGTGGTTGGAAGTAACATTACTAGGATTGTTACCCAGTGCGACGAATATTCAGCCACAAGCCCCTAGTGTTGCACCACGAATTAATACACCTGCTGTATCTCCAAGCTATCCTCCAGCAGTTGCCCAAAATCACCCAGTCTCTTCTTTACCTCTAGCTGAACCGCAAACAAATCATAATTCTGCATCTCCTAATGATCAAGCGGCTGCCCAAAATCAGCCCGTCACTTCCTCTGCCCCAGTTGAACCGCAAACAAATCACAATTCTGCTGCTAACTCAGTTTCACCACCAACCCCAGAACCTATATCTGTGCCATCAGTGAATATTGAATCAGTAACTTCAGAAGTTGTTGGCGAAGCAGAATATGACTTAACTCAGATTTGGCAACAGGTGCTTGCTAACCTCCAGCCAAAATCAAGGCAAGAAATGCTGCGTCAAATGAGCCAACTCATAGAGTTCGACGGTGTTGTGGCTCGAATTGCGATTAAACAGGCATGGTATGACAAGGGGAAATCTTATCTACCGATGATTACGGCAGCTTTCCAGCAGACTTTCCAGCGTGAAAT
>CAXUOL010000855.1:0-3142 GCA_964252435.1 uncultured Nostoc sp. | reverse complement strand
AGAAACAGTGCTATTGCTCAATGTGACACTACTGCTGCTGTAGATGCCGCCGCCGCTACGATTCGATGTGTTGCCGGAAACAGTGCTATTGCTCAGTGTGACACTACTGCTGCTGTAGATGCCGCCGCCGTTGGTATTACCTGCATTTCCTCCAGTTATGTTTAACCCATCAATTGAAAGGGCGGCACTAGCATAAAAAACACGGGAAGCATTGTTGCCACTAATTGCGAGTTTATTAGCCCCAGTTCCTTGAATTATGACTTCTTGAGTAACATTCAATTGCCCTGAAGTGAGGGTAATGGTGTCAGGGGTGGCATCACCAAATATTCCAGTCGGATCAAAGATAATTGTCTCAATCCCTGGATCATTATTGGCATTCATAATAGCTTGCCTTAACGAGCCAGCACCGCTGTCATTGGTGTTAGTTACTATGTAGGTGGTGGTATCTATTTGGACAGATACATCATCAATCGCTAAACCGTGATCGTTGCCTCCATCATCTATGTCTTCCCAACGTAATATAATCTCTTCACCGTTAGCTATTGGGGCAGCTAGATTAACTATTACAGGTGTTATGACAACTCTATTGGCACTTGCATTGCCAATTAATGAACCTGCGCTTGCAGTTGCAATTGGCCCGGTGAAATCTAGCGATGTGACAGGTGTCCATGTTCCTGTTGTCAAACTTGTGAGAGTTGACCCAGTTTGATAGCTAAATTTCAGCTGTTGCTGCGATGTATTACCACCATTACGCCATTGCTCACCCGTGTAACTTACTTGCAACTTTGTAATTACTGAACCTGTATTGTTTTGGAGGCGCAACCCATAATAAATAGTTCCTGTAGTATCATAAGCTACAGAACCAAGTGCCCGGTCTGTAGCTGTACCAAAACTGTACATTGCACCTGTATTATTAGTGCCAGAGCCAGCGTTATAATTTGTTCTTGTGGAATACCACCCTGAAATAGTTGAATCATTAGCCCAAGCAATAGATGTTCCTGAAGTAGCTAATGTGTTGAAGTTTTGAGAGTATGTGCCAGTAAAACTAGCTGGCAAAATAGATTGGTAAGCCTGTATTACTTCAGGTTTAAATGCCAGGGAAGTCTCAATTTTCCCTGTCTTCACTTCTAAATCCCAGTCGCCACCTAAAGCTGCACTTCCGGTTTTGTCAGTGGAAGCGGCAATATCTGCTCCAGTAATTCGGCTAATCTGCTGTACAAATTTTGTGCCTTCACCACTGGCTACATCACAGCCATAAAGTAGGATGTCAGCTTTATCAGTTAAAGCACTTGCCCATTTTTGTAACTGATTTTTGTAGCTATCCAGATTGCTAAGGTTGAAGTTGATTGACCCTAGCTGCAAACTCCCCACACTTCCGTGGGAAACAATGTGAATTGATTGAACCGAATTGGATTCACATTTTGCTAGAAAATCGGTGATTTGTGTTAGACCGTCTCTATTAGGATCGAGAATAACAACTTCACTGCCGAGTGCGATCGCAGCTAGCAAGCTTTGGTAATCTATAACTTTTGGATCTATGAAAACAATATTTGTGCTTGCTTCTAGTAATTTTATAGTAGACTTATTTCTAGTTTTAGGGTGATGATTTTCTGGTAGGTTTATCATAATTATTGTCCTTAAATATAATGTTTTAGATTTAGTTAGCTTGGTAATATTGAGCGTGCATAACAAAATAGAAAGTGAATGACTATGCATTCGCTTTCATTCCCAAATTAAATCGGTAATTAAACCTTTTATCTAATGAGACAAAACCGCAATATTTTTAGTTGTTATTAAAGTTAGCTGTTTTTTCGTCATAGCTTTTGTTTATAGCAATTTATACTAAGTCTAGTGACAATACAACTGCATTTTCACTTAAATAACGATAGATTGAAATTTGAGTATATCTAGCTTTATTAACAGTTCTGGTACTACCAATCCTTTTTGGATAGCTAAAACTGTAGCTTGGGTGCGATCGCATACTTCTAATTTGTACGAGATAGTATGGGCAGGAACCTTAATGAAAAACTATATTTGGTAAGTAGACCGATAAATTTTGCTTGATTACCTTCATCAATCGGGGTAACTTAGATACTCATCTAATACAAAATTTTGTCTATGCGCCTGACTTCGCTGGATGTTTTTCGCGGCATTACCATCGCTGGAATGATTCTCGTCAATATGGCGGGTGTCGCAGATAATGTATATCCTCCCTTAGCCCACGCCGATTGGCATGGCTGCACACCAACGGACTTGGTATTTCCCTTCTTTCTCTTCATTGTCGGTGTAGCAATGACTTTCTCGCTGTCAAAATACACCGAAGGTAATAAACCAACCCCGGCTATTTACTGGCGGATATTGCGCCGCGCCGCTATTCTCTTTGCCTTGGGATTACTACTAAATGGCTTTTGGAATCAGGGTATTTGGACTTTTGATTTGAATAGTATCCGCATTATGGGAGTGTTGCAGCGCATCAGCCTTACCTATCTGTTGGCTTCCCTAGCTGTTCTCAACCTTCCGCGCAAAGGTCAATGGATACTAGCAGCAGTGCTACTCATTGGCTACTGGCTAACGATGATGTATGTAACAGTGCCAGAATATGGTGCCGGAGTTTTGACGCGAGAAGGTAATTTCGGTGCTTATGTTGACCGTCTGATTATTCCCAAAGCACATTTATACAAAGGTGATGGTTTCAACTTTATGGGAGATCCAGAAGGACTTTTCAGTACTATTCCCGCGATAGTAAGCGTCCTCGCTGGCTACTTCACTGGTCAATGGATACGCAGTCAACCTGTACATTCACGCACAAGTATCGGTTTAGGATTATTTGGAGTTGGTTGCTTAATTATTGGTTGGGCGTGGGGGTGGACATTCCCAATCAACAAAAAGCTGTGGACAAGTTCTTATGTAGTCTTTACAACAGGTTGGGCGTTACTATTGCTAGCAGCTTGTTATGAACTCATCGAAGTACGGCTGATGCGTCGTTGGAGTAAACCTTTTGAAATTATGGGCTTAAATGCGATCGCTCTTTTTGTTGCATCGGTTTTGTTAATTAAAATTTTAGTCAAAACTACTATTGGCACTGGCAAAGACGCTCCCAGTACCTACAATTGGATTTACCAGAATTTTTTCGCATCTTGGG
>CAXUOL010000854.1:0-3146 GCA_964252435.1 uncultured Nostoc sp. | reverse complement strand
TCAAACATTACAACACCGTCGATTAAGGCAAACAGAGTGTCATCGCTACCAATACCGACGTTGTTACCAGGGTGGAATTTAGTACCACGCTGACGCACGAGAATGTTTCCTGCACGTACAACTTGACCGCCATAACGCTTAACACCCAGACGTTGGGCATTAGAATCACGACCGTTACGTGTACTACCTGTTCCTTTCTTATGAGCCATGATTTCCTCTTGTGTATCTACTTCTTTTATTATTCAGCAGCGGTTTCAACTTCTTCAGCAGGAGTCTCATCTATAACGGGGGTTTCCTTCTCCGCTTCTCCTTGGGCGGCAAATACTGCACCGTTAAGGGTGATGGAATCAATCATAAGTCTGGTAATTTCCTGACGATGCCCCCGCTTTTTGCGGGTTTTCTTTTTCGGCTTCATTTTGTATACCAGGACTTTACGACCTCTGTAATGTCGCAGTACAGTCCCTTCTACAGTCGCACCTGTTACTAATGGTTGTCCAATGGTGACTTCGCCATCGTGCTGCACGAGTAATACGGAATCTATTGTAACTTTTTCATCTGGTTCGATCGCCAGCAGTTCAATGTCGTAAAACCGCCCTGGCTCTACTCGTATTTGTTTGCCGCCAGTTTCAATAATTGCGTAGGTCATGGAATTGTCCTTGAGGTTGCCGTACAGGTAGCTGGTTTTTATCTCCTGTAAAGATGCTTTTGCCAGCCTTTGTAATATGTCTACCTGATCCGAGCAGGAATTAGACAGACAATCTAACATACTATTTTATTAATAGGTGTCAAGTCAAGCTCTAACAGGATTTTTGGGTTTGGCATTGCTGTCTGGTCAGCCTGAAAATGAAAAATCAGCTAATTACTCTGTCCTTTTGCTCGTTTTCCAAGAGCGGAGAGGAATTAGCCAACTCTCATCATGAGTATAGGCGTAGCTCGTTGTAGACATCGCCCACTCGCATGAATGTAAATTGTATTTACAATAAAGTCAGAAAAAATACTTTTTAGATAAAAATTGCTACTATCTTAGGGCTGAATCTACCAAAAATTCACATTAGTTCGTATTAGCTGAAAAGTTATATTTTTTTATCAAAATCAACACATTTTTGTTCTTTGTTTTAATATCAAAGTATAAGGTGTCTCATCTAGAAATTCTTTACAAAAGTTAGTGAATCCTCAAGAGTTAAACTATCACGTTCAAACCTGATATTTCAAACAGGAGATTGATTGTCATGACACAGCAAAATGCTGCCCGACTTTTTCAAGCTATAAAACAAGATCAAGCATTACAGCAAAGACTCAAAGCAACAGCTGATCCAGAAGCCTTCATCAAAATTGCTCAAGAGCGTGGCTATGATTTCACAGTTAAAGAACTGGACAGTGAGATCAGCAAATTATCTGAAGAAGATTTAGCCGCCATTGTCAATCCAGGATGGGGGAATAGACGCCACATTTATCCTAGATAATTCCTGTTCATAGGAAATCGAAAGTATAGGAACAACTGAATTGACAAGTTTTGCTTCTCAAGGAGATACCGTTGCATCATCTCCTTTAAGGTCATTCTTGTTAAACCAAGGCTCAGATCCCTGATTTCTTAGACAAGTCGGGGATTTTATTGTTCGTGAATAATTAAGTAGGGCTGTTATGTATTGCTCGTTAGCTTTATCTATGCTGTGACAATATCTATGCAATATCTAAAGAGAGTAAAAACCCTTTCTCTATCTCCATCTCGCCACTTGCTTAACTCATGAGTTAGGATGACTATATTTTAATCAGGTGATATGAAAAGAATAGAAGTCGAGCAAAGAACTATTTTAATTGGTTTGGCAGGTAGCCACGGCTATGGTTTAAATCGTCCTGATTCCGACTTTGATTATCGGGGAGTATTTATCGCACCCAAAAGGTACTACTTGGGATTTGATCGGATAGAACAAAAAGATAGTGGTTGGGATGAACCAGGAATATTTCCATTCGTTGATGGTAATAAAGACACAGTTATATATGAATTAAGAAAAATCCTCCAGTTATTAGCTGGTGCGAATCCCAATGTTTTAGAATTGCTTTGGTTGAATAACTATCCTTTTTTAAGCGCAGTCGGACAGCATTTAATCGCTCATAAACAGTTATTTTTGAGCAAGAAGGTAAAACATACTTACACTGGTTATGCCTTTGCCCAAATCAAAAAGATGGAAACTCATCGTAAGTGGTTGTTAAAGCCACCGCAAAAAAAACCAATCCCATCTGACTTCGCTATAGAAGACGAAGCACCTCTGAGCAAAGATGAGCTAAATGCTTTTCTAGAGTATCTTTATAACTTAATCAGAGGACGGATTGAATTTTTAGAAGAAGCGGAACAATTATATCAATTGCTGACAGCAGATATTGATTTTAAAGGGGTGTTAAAACAATATACTTTACCTGATGAAACTTTGGAATATACCCAAAAGTTAACTAATAGCCGTAAAGATTTTATCCGTCTGCTTCAGAAAAGCCAAAGCTATCAAATAGCTTTAAGAGAATGGAAGGCTTACTTATCTTGGCAGGAAAATAGAAATCCGGCTAGGGCAGAAATGGAAAGAAAGTCTGGTTTTGACCTTAAACATGGAATGCACTGCATTAGATTGTTACGCAGTGGAGTAGAAATATTGCGGCGAGGTGAAGTGATTGTAGATAGGAGAGCAGCTGGTGATGTTGAAGATTTAAAAGCTATTTTAAAGGGTGAGTATTCTTATGAACAGGTGATGAAAATGGCAGAAGATTTGGTCGCCGAAATGGAAATTGTTTGCGAACAATCTGCCCTACCTGATAAACCTGATTTGGAGCAAATTAATAAGTTGTGTATGGAATTGGTGGAAATGCAGAATTGGTAAATGAAAAAGTTAGGAGTTAGGAGTTAGGAGTTAGGAGTTAGGAGTTTGGAGTTTGGAGTTTGGAGTTTGGAGTTTGGAGTTTGGAGTTAGGAGTTTGGAGTTTATAATTAATTTTTGACTCATAACTCCTAATTTATCAAATAGAATTCAGGAGTCAGAATTCAGTATGAATTCTGTACGACTGGCGGATGAATAAGTGGGTTTAAGACCCCCGCTAAATTTTCAATTTAGCGGTCAACAAGAAAGTGGCGGGTCTGAATCCCGCACTAATTGATTCTG
>CAXUOL010000853.1:0-3150 GCA_964252435.1 uncultured Nostoc sp. | reverse complement strand
CTGGAGGTAATCTCAACTGTTCCATAGTTAAGATTTTTAGCGGAATCAACCGCAACACCATTGCAGGTCCTTTGAGGGAGCCAAAAACATTAATCCGCACACGAGCAAATTCGTATTGAGTTGCTCCGTCAAATTCTAAGGATTCTTCAAAGCGCTGAATTTCTCCCTCACTCATCACCTCCCGCAACCAACTCATAAAAGTTTCTTTATCTGTTTCTGGATAATCCCCTGATTGAATTTCTCCTCGGCTGCGGAAGCGGGGTGGTTCACCCACACCCAAATGCAAGTCAGAATATCCCTGATCGTAAGCTTCTCTGATTAACTTCTCTAAAGTGAGTTCTGGACTGCTGTTTTGAGGGCGAACTGAATTAGGTATTGGTATTGGCGGTGGACTACCCGGACGATGACCTGCAACAGGCGCATTAGTGCCCCTATCCATTGACAGATCGAGTGTTTGTGTCATCTGCCGCTGTGTACTAAAGGTTGGGGTTGGCGGTGGCGGCGGCGGCATTGGTGGTAGATTACGTCCAGCAGCAGAGTTAGAATTTAATGGAGAGTGTGATTCTGTCATATATCTTCACATTTGGCAGTTAAAAAGTTGAATTAACGAGAAGTAAAGTCACTTGCTATGATGACTTTTGGAGAATGCTTGTCTGCAAGCCTTAGCGGTGATAGAAGGCGATTGAAACTCTAAAACCACGGTCAATCTATCTCATCCACCTCAATTGGTATCTTTTATTTCCTAAGATTTCACTACTCAGAATATTTAGATAGATTATTTAACCTATCTAAACTGGTTTAACACACGTTAGGACTCAAAAGACCTCAGTAAATACATATAGATTAATAAGTATTTTTTAATGCTTTCATTTTTAAAGTAAATATTCTCACGACTTAGATGAGAAATTTATCTCAGGCATGGGCAGGAATTGCCAGCAATTAACAGCACAAATACTAGCTGATCATTTATTCAGCCTGTCTAGGAATTATGAGAAAGACTACTAATTTTTATAAGAAATGTTAAGTTGAATAGGAGGTATATCGTGGGGATCAAGGTTAAAAGCTTATACCTTTTAGGTTCTATACCTGAAGGTAGATGCAATAAACAAGTTTTTTTAATAGATAGAAAATTGACTTTATATCCATAATTATAAAAAATTAACTGTAAACTTTAGTAAACAAATGCTCATTTTTCCAATTAGTTTTTATATACTGAATTTCAATGAAACAATTCAGTTTAATCGCAAAAAGCGAGATATGACTGAAATTAAGATTTGTTGTGTATTCTGGGAGGAAAAGTCATGGTTTCTGCTCAAAGCTCTAATCAAGGAAAGACCTACTCCTTGTTGATGATTAAAAGCTTTTTAATATGGACTTTTACATTAGCAGTATGTTTGTTGGTTGTGGGTTTTCCACTAGTTGTCTTGATGGCTACGGTCGGATGTCTGTTGTCAATTATCTTGCAATCTGTGATGCCTGTTAGTGCGGTTTTGCTTGTAGCAGGCGCTCTAATAATGTTTAATGTCATGGCAGTTGTATTGGCTGCGGGTGTGCTAACTGTTAAGGGAGTTCATCCTAGTGAAGTTAAATGGTTAAGCTGGCTACATGGAGAGGCAGACCAAATGCAGGCTACTGTTTATGCTGCTTGCCCTCTAACTTGTGAGATTAAATAGTTATTACAGGTTAATTAGACAAACAGTGCGTCTGCCCGGTTAAGCCGGGTTTTTTCATGGTTTTTTTGAAGAGGAATTCAGAAGCCAGAATGGGCTAAACGCCCCGCTACCGCTAACAGAGGCGGAGGCAAAGACGCTCCGCCTCCGGTCAGAATCAATTAGTGGGGGACTCAGACCCGCCACTTTCTTGTTGACCACTAAATCAAAGATTTAGTGGGGGTCTTAAACCCGTTTATTCAGACGCTCTCTACGAGACGCTAAAAGCGAACGAGTACTCGCTTGCCGCCGGCGCTATCCACCAGCGATGCACTGAGCTATTCGTTGTGTCGTACAGAATTCATTCTGAATTCTGAATTCTGACTCCTGACTCCTGAATTCTATTTAGATAATTTGAACTTTTAAATAGTCATTACAGGTTAATTAGACAAACAATGCATTTGCTCGGTTAAGCCGAGTTTTTTTATATCTTGTTGATTTATCCATTAATATTTATGGTTTATGTGAGGATTGACCGCCGACTATTGACCATAGACCATTGACTATAGACCATTGACTATAGATGGTAAATTACAGATGACTAATGACTAATCAAAAACGCGTTTGCATTATCTTAGGTACTCGCCCGGAAGCGATTAAACTCGCTCCAGTTATTCAAGTTTTCCAGAAGTCTTCAGAATTTCAGTTGCAAGTAATTCTAACTGGACAGCATCGGGAGATGGTTGAGCAAGTTATGCAACTGTTTAATATCAAGTCGGATTATAACTTGGAAATTATGCAGGTTCAGCAATCTCTAAATGATATTACCTGCCGTAGTTTACAAGGGTTAGAAAAATTATTTAAGGTAAAAAAGCCAGATTTAGTAATTGTGCAGGGAGACACTACCACAGCTTTTGCCGCAGCTTTGGCAGCTTTTTATCAAAAAATCCCTGTTGGTCATGTAGAAGCAGGGTTAAGAACTGATGATATCTTCAATCCTTACCCAGAAGAAGCTAATCGCCGATTGATTTCTCAAATTACTCAGTTGCACTTTGCGCCGACTCCTTGGGCTGTGGAAAATTTGCATCGTTCTGGTGTTTTGGGTGAAATTCACATGACGGGCAACACGGTAATTGATGCATTGTTAAATGTTGCTGCAACTCAAGTAGTTTGTGATGTCCCAGGCTTAAACTGGGAATCATATCGGGTTTTGTTAGCAACAGTTCATCGTCGGGAGAATTGGGGAGAACCTCTGTTAGCGATCGCTCAAAGCTTTTTACAAATTTTAGACAAGTTTCCTGATACAGCTTTGCTCTTACCATTGCACCGCAATCCGACAGTGCGAGTCCCCTTGCAAGAACTTTTAGGGAATCATCCCCGAATTTTCTTGACAGATCCTCTAGATTATGGCGAATTGGTAGGAGCAATTGGGCGATCACATCTTTTGCTCACTGACTCTGGTGGCTTACAAGAAGAAGCCCCCAGCTTGGGAAAACCAGTA
>CAXUOL010000852.1:0-3150 GCA_964252435.1 uncultured Nostoc sp. | reverse complement strand
GCACCAATACGGACGCGATCGCCAATTTGCAGATTACCCAAAACTTTCGCACCCGCCCCAATCACTGCATTTTTGCCGACTGTGGGATGACGCTTACCAGTTTCTTTACCAGTTCCGCCAAGGGTGACGCCCTGGTAAATCAGTGTATAGTCGCCCACGATCGCAGTTTCGCCAATGACAACTCCCATTCCGTGGTCGATAAACACGCCTTGACCAATCTTTGCACCTGGGTGAATTTCAATTCCGGTCAAAAATCGCCCTAAGTGAGAAATTAAGCGGGGGATAAAACCGACTCCTCGACCATGTAACCAGTGAGCAAGACGATGCAAACATAGCGCGTGCAATCCAGGGTAGCAAAACACCACTTCTAGCCAATTCCGTGCTGCTGGATCGCGCTCAAAAATAATGCGAAAATCACTCAATAATGGCTCAAAAAAAACGCCAGAGAGGAGATTTTTCAGCATGGATGTGCGGGCAGAATCCTGCGTTTTGGTAGTTTGGGAATTGCTAATACTGTCTAAAGACTGTTGCATCGGTAATGTCTATCTGGTGAAAGAGTCATCTGCTATTTTTATGCTTATATCAGGTGACTTCCAATTCGATAGAAAACCCAATGCTGATTGGATTTATTGGATTGATTGAGGTTGTACTCAAACGCCGAAACCCCTACTTAACATAAATTTAAAATTTATCTTGGGGTAGGGGCGCTAGTATTTAATGATGGGGGTACTAGTATTTTTGGGGCAGGGGTTAAGAATTTCTGTTCACGCTACAAGAAACTTTACCCGTAAGCATTTGCTAAGATTTCATCAAGATATTTTGCAATATATTAAGCTGTACTCAGATGTACTCAAACATGAGTTTGATAAGACTACAAATCTATTTTTTGTATATCCTATTACTATTAGTATCTTATTATTGGATTAGACGAAACACAGGTTTCTTTATTTTCTTTTAGGATTTACTGTCTGTATGTATGTATACGTTTCAAAATATAGTTATCGCTTATCGTGACTGTTTTCTTATTATATAGATGTGTGGGAATAGCCAACACAAAATCTTAGAGCGGCATAATAGGTAGATATTTCCATAGCAGTTGAATAATAATCGCACTTCCAAATTAAAAAACATTCAACTCTTCTTGTGGGGTGGGCGTCTCGCCATTGGTGTCAACTTAAGCCAAAAATAGCGTACTCATTGGGTGTTGTTCGCCTGCCAGGGAATATAATTAAGAGACTAATTGCTCAAGTCTACTGAAGTAGACTAAAAATTTTCGCGCTACTTAGTCCTCTTCAGAGGACTTTAGCTATGAGACAGGGATTTACAATCCCTGGCGGGCGTGCGGTTTCGCGTTAAGTTGACACCAATGAACAATGTTGTGCCCCTACCCGTGTACCTCATTTACCTGAAAAATGTTTCATTAACTTTGGGAATCTTGCTTTCTTCTATCTGCTTCCTCAACACGCCGCCTAATTGCTTCTTCTGCAATGCAAATATTCTCTTCAATTGGCGTACCATCTGCTGTCACCATTGGCCCATACCATGTTGCTTCTGAATCAGGAGGAGTGCGACGGCTAAATAGAACCCGAATAGCCTCATCATCTTCCCGATGCGCGAGTATATAAGCTATTAGTTCCTTGCTACTCATTGTTTCAAAATTCGGTTTCATTTAAAAATCTCCAGTTTCCGCTAGGGGGTACAATAATTTGAAGATTCTCGCCTGCCAAAATATATATTTCTCTAGCTTGGGTATTATACCGAAACAAGTGAATATCTCTGTAGGTGTTGGATAACATTTGGCAGACTCGCACACAGGCTTGCGCTTGTTCGTTAGTTGGATTGATTGTCTGTTCCTCAATTTTGACATAGATAATAATAAGCCTCAGATGTTCACTAGTTAGAACCCCAGTTTGTGAAAAAACTAAATTTATCTAAGATTTTGCGGTTTCTACCAGAAGTAGGTCGTGCTTAAGCGATAATAAATACATTTGCTTATAGATGCACAGTTATGATCTGCTGCCTCAATCCTGCTTGCCACAATCCGCCCAATCCTGATGGCACAATGTTTTGCTCAAACTGCGGTGTAGGTTTGGTGGTGTTGAGAAACCGCTATCGCCCGATTAAATCATTAGGTGGTGGGGGATTTGGTAAAACTTATTTGGCAGAAGATATAGACAAACTAAATGAGTATTGTGTCATCAAGCAATTTGCACCGCAAGTGCAGGGAACAGCATCACTAAACAAAGCAACAGAACTATTTGAGCAAGAAGCAAAGCGACTGCAACAGTTAGGAAAACATCCCCAAATTCCCACACTGTTAGCGTATTTTGACGAAGATAATCGCCTGTATTTAGTGCAGGAGTTTATCGACGGGCAGAATTTATTGGATGAATTAAAACAGCAGGGAATTTTCAACGAGCAAAAGATAAAAGAATTATTGCTTGATTTGTTAGAAATTCTCAAAACAGTTCATCAACACAAAGTCATTCACCGCGATATCAAACCAGAGAATATCATTCGTCGCAGTGATGGCAAGTTGGTACTAATTGACTTTGGTGCATCCAAGCAACTGACAGCAACAGTGATGACGCAAGTAGGAACAACCATTGGTTCCTTTGGTTATGCGCCACTGGAACAAATGGAGGGTGGTAAAGCTTACCCAGCGAGTGATTTATATAGTGTTGGTGCAACTTGCTTTCACTTGCTGAGTGGAATTCACCCTTGGGGACTGTGGAAACGACAAGGTTATGGTTGGGTTGCTAGTTGGAGACAGCATTTACAGCAACCAGTCAGTCAAGAATTGGGGCAAATGTTGGATAAGTTGTTGCAAGAAGAATACCAGCAGCGTTATCAGTCATCTGAGGAAGTTTTACAAGATTTAAATCCCCCGCTACCACCTTCAACTCAACCAGGAATTGCAGCGTCAGGAGCATCAGTAAAGCTACTAGTAAAACCAAAAGTATGGCCACAAAGATTACTCGCGGGTGTGGCTATTATTCTGGGGGGATTAGTGTTAACCCAGTTTGTTGGCTATGTTCGTTATGGCTTATTTCCAACTAATCCTATATCTCTAATTGCTAGCAAAGATAGCGATGTTTTCTTAAAAAGAACTCTGACAGGGCATTCTGACTCGGTTAATTCCGTCGCCAT
>CAXUOL010000851.1:0-3151 GCA_964252435.1 uncultured Nostoc sp. | reverse complement strand
CCCCTAATTCGTCTTCTCTTTCAATTTCCAGACGGGTATTAAATTTACCTTGACCAAGCTTTGCTAATGCCGCAGTCGCATTTAAAATTGGCTGTGTAGTAAGTTTAGCTAACCGAGATGCGATCGCAGCTACAATCAATGCTGTCACTGCTGTACCAATGCCTATAATCCACAACAATTGTCTTTGCGGCTCAAATACAATTGCTGTGTCTGTGGATAAAAGTACTTGCCAGTTTAAATCTGGTAAACCATCTAACTTAGTGGCTGGTACGTAGCTGACTAGTTCTTCTTTTTTGTAAGTTTTGGGAACTTCTATAAAACTATCTACCTTATTGGCTGCTACCAGTTTAGGTAAATTAGAATACTCTCTCTTTGCCTCTTTCCCTAATAATTCCTTTTGGGGACTCAAGAAAACCGTTCCCGAAGCATCGAGCAAATGGTATTGTTGCCCATTGGCTACGTAGTTTTTGATGACTTCCTCTAAAGATTTTACGGGCATCCGTGCCCTTACCACAGCAATGGTTTTGCCCGTCCTGATCTCTTTTACAGGTGCAGCTATATAAATACTCACTACACCAGTATTTATTGCAGCTTCAGGTTTACTGATGACAGGAGTATCTTTTTGTAAAGCCTCTTGAAAGTAGGTACGGTCTTTTTGGTTGTCTAGGGGTTCGCCTGTGGATTGGACAATCAAGTTACCTTGGCGATTAAAAACAGCAACGCTGTCATAAGCTTTGTAAGCTTCGATAACTCCATCTAAGATTGCTTGTTTATCTTGATTAGTGATGCTTACACTAGCCTGGGGACTTGTCAAAAAAAGTAAACTTGATATTACCTGAATATCTCCGTAGCGCCCTAACATGAAACGGTTAACTTTATCACTTAAGCCAATAGCTTCAGCTTGTTGAGACTGGGTAATTTGCTTAGTAATTGATTTGTTGGCAAAGCTAAAAGCGATCGCGCCGATGCCCAATACTGGTATTGTACCGATTGCGATCGCTAAAATAGTCGCTTTCTTAGCCAATCCAAATTTTGTAAAAGAGCCAATAGCCTGATTTAGTAAAGAATTATTAGCCGTTTCACTAGTAGTCTTAGATGGTAGCTTTATGACACTACCATTTATTTTTTGGGATGAAATCAGTGATGCTCGATTTTGAGCGCCACTACCTTGATTCGTATTGGTTTTATTAAACATAAAAGTAATTCTCCTAACTATGTGAATAAGAACACTAAAAATCCTTTTTAGTAATACACCCTAATCACTTCGGAGAATAGAAGACTGCACAATTGCCTGAGCATCTAATACCAGTAATATTTCTTCTTGTTGCACAACGCACCCACATAAATAAGGAACTAAACTGGATGCCACTTGTCCTATAGGAGAATGAATATCATCAGGGATAAACTTAGTCGTACCTTTTATTTCTTGCACAACTAAACCCAACGCCAATGATTCCACCTGGATAACGATCGCACTGTACTGTCGCAGTCGATAATCTAGGGATTCTAAATTAAGCATTCTTGGCAAATCAACAACCCAAATTATCCGACTCCGCCAATTCATTAATCCTAATATACAGGTGGGCATATTAGGCATTGAGGTTACAGATTCAATTGGTACAATAATTGCTTCTTGCGTATGTTTCATTGATAAAACAGCAGCAGTCTGTTGATTTAGCTGAAACTTCAGATAACCATCTGCTAAGTTATTTTTGGTTTCTTTTGAAGGAAGTGTAATGTTTATACTAGTCATTGATTCAAATTACCACTGATTTAATAGTACGTAGTAGAAGTTCGCGGGTGTAAGGTTTAGTTATATAGGCATCTGCACCTTGTCTCATTGCCCATAAACGGTCAATTTCTTGATTTTTGGAACTACAAATGACAATTGGCACTTTTGCAGTAATCGGATTTCTTCTTAGATAACGACACAATTCAAATCCGCTCATTTCTGGCATTACTACATCAGTTACTATCGCATCTGGTTTTTCTAACACAGCTTTTTCTAAACCCTCTTTTGCACCACTTGCTTTAATTACGTTGTAACCACTTTCTTTCAGATAATGGCTCATTAATTCTAATTCGCTGGGAGAATCTTCTACAATCAGAATTGTGCCAAGTAAAGTCAGACTCACTATTAAATCTCCTAAAAAAATAAATTAAGCATATTAGATATTAGAATTCAGGAGTCAGGGATCAGAATTCAGAATGGAAGTAGCATAGCTTGTCAGTAGTTTACTAACTTCTTCAAGTTTAAGTTTTAATTCCGAAGTATCACCATATTCCAAATCATTTGAAAGAATTAGATAATACCGACATTCTTCTAAAGAGCCTTGTGCAATGTTTAAAAAACGTCCTTTATCTGCTAATCCTTTTTTCTTAAATCCCTCTGCTATATTTGCTGGTACAGAAATTGCTGCCCGTCTAAATTGAGAAGTAAGCCCATATATTTCTGATTTAGGAAAGTGAGCAGTAAATGGATACACTAATAAAATAAATTGATGTCCTTTCTGCCAAACTATCAAATCTTGAAATGTCTTCGCTGCCTGTCTCATTTATTCTGACTCCTAAATTCTGACTCCTGACTCCTGAGTTCTGACTCCTAAATTCTGACTTCTGAATTCTGACTCCTGAATTCTGACTTCTGAATTCTGACTTCTGAATTCTGACTCCTAAATTAACCAAGATGTTTAAAAACCATTTTTAGCAATTCTGATTGTGTAAAAGGCTTAGTCAAATATCCTGATGATCTAACTATTTTCGCCTTTGCCCTGTCGATAAATCCTGTTCTACCAGTCACCATAATAATAGGCGTATGTTTAAAAGCTGAATGTTTCCGTAATAAGGAACATAGCTCATAGCCATCTAAACTTGGCATCTCAACATCTAGCAATATCAGATCGGGTTTACTCCGAAGAATTTGCATTAAAGCCTTCACAGGATCGTTGATCATCACAACTGTAAATGTGTTTTCATCCAAAAAATGTTTAATGGAATTCAAAACTGTTTGGCTGTCGTCAATGCAGGCAATTGTATATAGTTTTTTCCCAGCAGGTAGCTGAGTGGTTTTCTTATTTTCAGGAATATCAAAATTGATTGGTATCGGTAACTTTTGCCCAAGTTTTATTTGCAATTGTGGCTGAACTTGAGA
>CAXUOL010000850.1:0-3151 GCA_964252435.1 uncultured Nostoc sp. | reverse complement strand
GTCCAAGGAAGGCATTATAGCCTGTACTATCGGGGCATTCTGTACTGGATGATTGGGGCAATATATATTGCTCTATTTGGTCATTACATATTGCACTATTGGTGCTGTCTATATTGTCCGAATTGGGCATTATGCTGGGTTTTTGATCAGCGTCATCCTGAGATTTTTTTGCTCTGCGAGTCCAAGATGAAGTAATTTTCGCAATTGGTAGCTCAAGATTGTTCATAAAAGCTGACCAACGTTGATTTAAAGTATCTTTATCCAACCAAAACTCTAACCGTCTGGGACATCCGGTATATTTTTCTTGGAGTAATCCTCTGGCTTTAAGAAATTTTCGAGCTGTTTCTTGTTGTTTTCGAGTCAGTCCAGTTTCTTTCTCAATCTCGGCTTGAGTTTTATAAATCCAACCTTCAGGATTTTTTTGTTTACCCAGCCAGTAATACATTTGGCATAAAAACAAATTTGGTAAAACGCCACCAGTGACTTCAACTAGCTTTGGGTAATAAGCAACAGAATTACCAAGGTCTATTAAAAAATCGGTTAACTTCATGAGAACCCCCTACTGATGTTTTGGGATGTAATACATTCAAAAAATTTTCAATCTGACTAATAAAATTCGATATTTGGAAGATACGATAATGTTTTACAGACAGAACGAATTACCTTTTACCCCCAACGTGGGGTCGAAAAGTTAAATTAATCCGTGTGCTAACTACCTTATTGGTCTTCGGAACTTGATGCAGATGAGTACTCTGACAGCCTGGAAGCATCACCAGCAGACTCCCATGCTCCAGCCAAAAGTCAGTCGGCTTACCCCCGATGGGCTTAATTTGGAATTTCCTCATTGAACCTAAACTGATTGATGCGATCGCGGGATTTAGCCCCATTGATAATTCACTATCGTTGTGCCAGCTGATACTGTCTTGTCCGCTTCTGTATTGGTTGCCAATGACGATGCGGAAGCTGTAAACAGTAGCAGCAGTAATCCGATCTCGCAGTTGGGCTAGCGATGAAGTCCAAGGCAGTGGTTTAAGTAGTACGCTCTTGGAGTAGAGGTAATCACAGCCCTCATCCCCGTAAATGCACTCTAAGCGCGGAACAGGCATCGTTTTACCCAGCATCCTGATTTGATTTTGTTTCCATTGCAGTTCTTGGCAATGTTGATAGAGTTCGTCGGCTTCTTCCTTGTTCAGAAATTCTGGATAATAGTTGACTGGTAAAGTAGGAGCAGATTCGGGAAATAAAGTTAGTTGTTGCATAATTCTCCTTTGGCAATCGCTTGAACAATTTCTTCTGCCCGTTCTTGTGAAATAGCCTGTTCTGGATTTTTGTAAAACCGAGCGATCGCCGACTTGGGACGAATAATAATTTGCTGCCCTGTTGCGCGTTTGTCCCACACAAAGCACGAGATGGTAATGTTATCGGTAGCCCAACGAGTACCCCGTTTGTCTTTCCGAAAACAGAAGCGTGGCAGAATCAGTACAAGTGACGGCGGATGCTGCTGTAAGAAATCCGCCCGATCATCACAGGGTTCAAGAAAGCTAGTAAGTAAAAAAGCAGCGACACCTACACGCGCTTTCTGGTAGGCATTCTTGATAATTGGTGCAGCAAATTCCGCGTATGGTGGGTTAGTACAAATCCAGTCGCACTCTGGAAATTTTTCCCATGATTCGGATAGTGTTGCATCCAGATGGTAATCAGCCGCTTTATGTGGATCAATATCGTTCGTCCACATTTGCTTGGTGTAGGGCCACAGTGATAGTAAAGAAGCGATCGCTCCATGCCCCACACACGGCTCACCAATCACACCAGACAATCTGACATGGCGCAGTAGTTCAGTTGTGAACCACGATGGAGACTCGTAAAAGTTCAGTGGATGTCTACCAACAAATTCTATAGATGCACTTGTATCTGGTTGTGGTGTCAGCAGTTGTGTGACAGTCATACTTCATCCTCACTAAATTCAATCTGGCTTAAAGTCTGAAGTTCAACAGCCAATCCACTTAAGAAATTTTGGAGTTCGACTGTTGCCAATTCTTTGGATATCTCTTTTTCTGATGTGTAAATAAGTTGCTTGTGATGCCCAAAGTAAACTTCTGTACGAGTTAAGTTTTGCTCTGTGTCAGTTAACAGAGTCAAAGTAAATCTTCCAAGTTTGCAAAAGTAATACTGACGGGTTGCACAAGAAGTATCTCCTTGATGCCAAGTAATATTGGTTTTTGAACCAATGTGAGCGCTAATAGATTCAAAATCTACTTGGTAAATATTCAAATCTGCTTGCATTTCTCCACTGTTGTAGTAGCCAACAATGTGTTGCCTGATTCCATCAACTGATAGGCTATCAGGGATATTAATATGAGCAACAGATGCAACTTTTTCAATGACTGTGACGATGACTTCCATATCTCCTGCCTCAAACCCCAAATTCAAAAACTTTAATTCCATCAACATCAACGGGATTAAGGTTAATTAATCCGCCGCCAGCGTAATTACAAGGAATCTTACGCTTATCCTTATCATCGAAAGCCTCTTTACAAACTGGCATCCATCGTCCTACACAAGAAAATCCTGCGGCAGAAGATGGAGCGCCAGCTTTTTTGTAATCTTGGACAGAAGCAATGTGACCGCAACATGGACACTTAAACTTCCATTGCATCTTGTCTTGTCCAAATAGTGTTTGTCCAAGAGTTAGCCACTGTTCTTTATTCATATTTAATCCTCCTCCTCGTCTGAATATTCATGTTCGATAGATTCAAATTCTTGAATAGCAAATAAAGCCATAGCCACACAAGCTCTTTCTGCTGGATGTGTAGCTGATTGCATTCGATATGATTCAGGGACTACATAGCCTTGAATCGCGTAGAATTTCTTAGCTAGTTTTTCAATGAGTACATCTTTCTGGAAGTAGCCGAGTTCCATATCTTTTCCCCTCAAGGTAAAATTTACCTTTGTTGTAAAAGTCTTAATTCTTGATTACTGGCCGATCGCTGTGCTTGACCAATAACTGATGATCATCAAGCAGTAACTACAGCTTTCTTACTAGCGAAAGCCCCCGCCTGCCTTAGCGCTGTACCAGGACTGGGATGAGCAAAGAATTCTTCTATAGCTTTGGTCAACCCAGCCGCAACAGCCGGCTCGTGACAAGCGTAGA
>CAXUOL010000849.1:0-3152 GCA_964252435.1 uncultured Nostoc sp. | reverse complement strand
TCCCTTTCCCCCTGCCCCATATCCCCAGAGGGGAACCCCCCTTCCCCCTTAACAAGAGTCCCATTTATGCTGTTTTACTTGATGTCGCTGATGCTGTAGCTGATGAACTTGCTATTGAAACTGACAAAATTTCCCTGGAAATGTTATTTCGCTCTTTTTACCACTTTCACTATGCTTACAATCACGGGCTTGCTACTGATTTGATTGCTTACCTTATTTCTCCCAAAAATCGAGATTTGGGAATTGTTAAATATCAACCCAAATCCCGACAGCAACCCACTTTGAACTTATTTCCACACCCCACTTGACATTTTGACAAGCACTTTAAGTTGTCACCAATAGTCAGAGACTGGGAACAATGCAATTCCTAACTCTTGTACAGACGCAATTAATCGCGTCTCTCCTAACTCCAAACTCCTAACTCCTAACTCCTAACTCCTAACTCCAAACTCCTAACTTTTTACGCTTTCCCCGCCACCATTGAGTTTTTCACCAAAAGTTCCACTGCTGCTTGATATTGCAGATCCGCTTCAGTACCAATCTGTTCGCGGTTAATGGCTGGTTGAGAAATAACTTTATCCGGCTTAATACCTAGTTTGTTAATATCTCGGTGTTCAGGAGTTTCATACTTAGCAATTGTCACTGCCAACCCCGAACCATCTGATAATTCAAACAAGGATTGGATTAAACCTTTGCCAAAGGTGGTTTCGCCTACCAACTGGGCGCGATGGTTATCTTGGAGTGCGCCAGCGAGAATTTCGCTAGCACTAGCAGTTCCTTGATTCACCAAAATCACTAGAGGATCTTTCGTCAGGGCTGGTCCAAGGGCTTCAAAACTACCCTGAATGCCTTGTCGGTTAACAGTGTAAACGATCGTGCCGGAGTCCAACCACAGACGGGCAATTTCAATTCCTGATTGCAATAATCCTCCAGGATTATTTCGTAAATCTAGTATGTAGGCAGCAGCGCCTTTTTTTTCTAGACTAGAAATAGCGTGTGCCAATTCCATTGAAGCGTTGGCATTAAATTGTGTAAGACTTAGGTAGCCAATGGGTGTACCCTCAGCAGAAACACGCAAATCTGAAACCACAGGGTTAAGAGCAATGCGATCGCGTGTCAGTCTAATTTCCGTTTCTGCCTCTCCGTCTCGTTCGATCAAGAGAGTCACAAGGCTGCCACTGGGGCCCCGCATTCTGGTTGCAGCTTCATCAAGGGTGAGATTTTCTGTGGAAACACCTTCAATTTTGAGAATGCGATCGCGTGGTCGAATCCCCGCTTTATCTGCCGGTGAACCGGCGATGGGAGCCACTACTTCCAACTTCCCATTCTCAGGATTCAGGGCAATTTGCAATCCTACCCCAGTCAGTTCCCCAGAAGTATTGACCTGCAAGCTGCGGTACTGTTCTGGATCTAAAAAACGAGTAAAAGGATCGTCGAGGCTCTTGAGCATCTTCCCAATTGCCGCATAAGTGGTATTTGAATCTGCCAGTGGCTTCTCCAGCACCTTTTGCCGCACAGCCGCCCAGTTTTGATGATTAAAGGTCTCATCTAAATAAGTACGATTAACAATTCGCCAAACTTCCGAAACCAGCTTTTGTTCCCCAGTCAAAGCCACCGCTGACTGAGTAAGCGTACCCAACGCCAAGCAAAACGCCATTAACAATGAAAATCCAACCCGAAAGACTTGTTTGTTCATGAACCCCATTATCAATTCCACCTCAACCCAAATTGTCTAGATAATGCCCACTTCCTGTGTTGTTGATGAAATCTATCTCTCGATTATGTTACTTTTTTTATAGAAGTGGTGCATTTTTCTCATCAAGTTGTTCAGTCAACTGATGCATCGTATCCACTCACCAAAGGATAAAATCTACTTTGTGTCCACCATTTTGTGTGTAGGGGCGTAAAGAGATCGCAATATATTCCATCTTTACAAAGTGTAAAGTTTCTGAAGTCTCTTAGCACGCCAAAAGCCCAAAAGCAAACAAAAAAACTCCTCTTTACTAAAATCCCAAAATTACTATTTGGGAGAGAAGTCTGAGCGAAGGCTTCTGCCGATTCAGAACTTCGGGATTTATCAACCGCAACCGACTTTTAGGAACTTGAGATTGTATGGCCAACGTTTACGACTGGTTTGAGGAACGCCTGGAGATTCAGGCACTCGCCGAAGACGTTACTAGCAAGTACGTCCCTCCCCACGTCAATATCTTTTACTGCCTGGGTGGAATTACCCTGGTTTGCTTTCTCATCCAGTTTGCCACTGGATTTGCCATGACGTTCTACTACAGGCCAACAGTTGCTGAAGCTTTCTCTTCAGTGCAGTACATCATGAATGAAGTCAACTTCGGCTGGCTAATTCGCTCCATCCATCGCTGGTCTGCCAGCATGATGGTACTGATGATGATTTTGCACGTCTTTCGGATTTACCTAACAGGTGGTTTCAAAAAGCCCCGCGAATTGACCTGGATAAGTGGTGTCATCCTAGCTGTGATCACCGTTTCCTTCGGAGTTACAGGCTATTCTCTACCTTGGGATCAAGTTGGCTACTGGGCTGTGAAAATCGTTAGCGGCGTACCAGAAGCAATTCCTGTAGTTGGAGTTCTGATTTCCGACCTGCTGCGCGGCGGTTCTAGTGTTGGTCAAGCAACACTAACTCGTTACTACAGCGCACACACATTTGTACTGCCTTGGTTGATTGCAGTATTCATGCTGTTTCACTTCTTAATGATCCGCAAGCAAGGCATTTCCGGGCCTTTGTAATCTCAGCTATTAGCGAAAAGCAACATTTGTCAGTTTTCAGATCGAGTTGTTTGTTTTAAACTTATGAAACACAAGAAATTAATTGCACATAAGTTCCAAAAAACAAATACTTGTATCTGAAGCCTCAAGCTATAGAAAACTTCAGGCAGCCCCGATGAAAAAATTTCACCGCCAAGCATGAAAATCTGGCTTTCTCCTACACCCCACACCCTTACACCCCTAAACCCACTTTCAAGTCAGATGGCTGTAGATATAGAAACGCTGTTTCTTGCCTGTTGGTTGCCTAGTAGCTGATAGCTTTCACAAATGCTTTAATTTAACTTAAGCAGGAGAACACATTTCAAAATGTCAACACAAAAAAAACCTGACCTGAGCGATCCTCAGTTAAGAGC
>CAXUOL010000848.1:0-3157 GCA_964252435.1 uncultured Nostoc sp. | reverse complement strand
GGGGAGCAGAGGAGAAGTAGCAGTAAGTCTTTCCTCTCTGCCTCTGTGCCCCTCTACCTCTTGTGCCCAATGCCCCTACTTAAAATGCAGATTTAAGTAAAGCGATCGCTCGAACCCATAACATAATACTAATAGGCGCTCCAAGTAGAATACCAGCGATCGCCCAGCCTCTCTGATGTGCTTTGAATTGTTCAATACTGCGCCACCGTCTACTTTTCCAAGCCCATTCATTGCCTTTTGCACCAAGAGCGATCGCCATTAACCACCAGGCATTAGGTACAAAACAGAATAAACCATACCACACTTGATTCGGCCACATCCACAACCAAGGCATCAAAAAAGCGCCCCAATTCCAACCGAGAATTTCCTCTGGGACTGTTTCATTCTGATTATTGATCCCACATCCAGAATTGTTGATGATTTCTTTTAGCGGCAAAAGCTGATTCTTGTTTACAGATTTGACAGTTAGTCCCGATTTGAGGGCATTCAGCGCAACGCTTGCACTAGTAAATCTTTGTTCGGGAGCAGGTTCTATCAACTTTTGTAGCCAACTGACAAAACTGGGACTGAGGTTAACTCGGTCTGTAAATTGCAGTCGCAAATCCTGCTGGGGTAAATCAGAGGGGGAAGTTCCAGTCAGCAAATGAATCAAAGTCGCTCCCAGTGCATATAAGTCTGAAGCCGCAACCGCTCGACCACCAAATTGTTCCATTGGGGCATAACCATAAGTACCGACAACGGTAAAAGTAACGCCTTCTCTTGCCGCTTTATCTTGAACTGCGCCAAAATCAACTAAATAAATTCGATTATCATCGCCCCAGATTAAATTACTCGGTTTAATATCTCTATGCAATACCCCAGGATTCAACTCATGTAGATAGGTGAGAATATTTAAAACCTCAACAGCAATTTTTCTCGCTCGTTTTTCACTAAACCTTTTGCCAACAGCAAGTTTTTCTTTAAGCGACTCACCAGGAATATATTCTTGTATTAAGCCAAACCAAAGTGTGCGATCGTCGATACAAAAATAATCTATATATCGAGGGATGCGGGGATGATTTAGCTGTTTAAGAATTTGTGCTTCCCTTTCAAAAAGTTTCAAATCATCCCACTGTACAGTACCGCCAAAGGCCAAAAGTTTGACCACAACGATAGAATTTTCGCCATTAGAGGCTTGTAAATCCAATGCTTGCCAAGTTTGACGAATTCCATTGTTGCCGAGTTGGCGCTGGATTTGATAACGATCTTGTAATATCTGTTCTGGTTGCAGCATCTTACACCTGCTGGCAATTTACGTTGATCTGATTCCCTTATATTCAAGGATAGTCATTATCTACAGAAACTGTGGGAGCAATCCCTAACTGTACTTAGTAAGCTGTTGTGCATTTGATTTGTATAATTGGGGTGGACAAGACGCTTTGCATAACTTGCCTTTAATTAAATTCTATAGTACACTTGTATTATCAAAAAGTGATAGGAAGATGATCTTGCTCAAGCAAGGTATGCTGTTGGATAAAATGGCGAAACCCTTTACAGAAGAGATTTGCGCTAACTTTCAAGCTCATCCTACAAACTTTACAAACGGCTTAAATCTTTAAATCTCTTGTCCCAATAAGATTTACAATTAAAATATCAGTCATTCACCCCAAGGCTGAAGTCAGCCATTGTATAATGCGAAATCCAGTGCATTTAACTTGGGGGGAGCTTTGCGTTTTCACTTTAAAAAAAAGAAACTTGAAGCACTTTACACAGAAGAAAAAGATGCTCATAAATACCCAGGTGTGGTTGATGACTTTTTTGAAGTCATGGCGATTATTGATGCTGCTGTAGACGAGCGAGACTTATATGCTCAAAAAGGATTGAGATTTGAGAAGTTGTCAGGAAAACGAGGAAAACAAGGACAGCGTTCTCTACGTTTGAATAATCAGTGGCGTCTAATTGTGACAGTGGATGAGGATGAGCAGGGAAATTATCTCACAATAATCGATATCGAAGACTACCACTAACTTTCGTCAGCAGGGAAGACAGCAATATGAGCCAGAAGCTAGCACCAGCAAGAGTACCAACACCAGGAAAAATTTTAAGTCGAGAATTAGAAGCCCGTGGCTGGACACAGAAAGATTTAGCAGAAATTATGGGGCGTCCAGTTCAAACCATCAATGAAATCATTCGGGGAAGCAAGCAAATTACACCTGAAACAGCTATCGAACTCTCTCAAGCCTTGGGTACTTCTCCAGAGTTCTGGACAAATCTTGAAGCAAAGTATCGGCTTCATCTAGTAGGAAAAGAAAAAAAAGAGCAAGATATAGCTCGTAAAAGTCGATTGTATACAATTGCTCCCATCTCTGAACTAATCAAAAATAAGTGGATTCAAGCAGCAGATTCAATTGATGACTTAGAACGGCAAGTATGTGATTTTTTCGGCGTATCTTCTTTAGATGAAACACTCCAGCTAGACGTTAATTTTCGTTGTTCCGAGCATCGAAAGCCAGAGGAAACTTCTCGCATAGCTTGGGTAAAACGAGTTGAGAATCTAGCGAAACAACAAAAAGTTGCTAGTTTTGAACGCAAAAAACTTGAGAATGCTATCCCTGAAATTATTGCTTGTGCTAAACAAGTAGAAAGTATTGTGCAGATTCCTAAATTGCTGGCAGATTTAGGTGTACATTTTATAATTGTGCCGCATTTAAGCAAAAGCTACTTGGATGGTGCAGCCTTTTATTTAAACAGCAATCCTGTTATCGCGTTGACATTGAGATATGACCGGATAGATTCATTCTGGTTCACTCTCATGCATGAGTTAGCACATATTGTTTTAGGACATCAAGGAGCTTATTTAGACAACTTGGATGCATTAGAAGAGAATGATGAGGAAAGAGCAGCTAACGAAAAAGCGGCTGACTGGTTAATAAATCCTCAGACATTAAATGAATTTATTATTAGGAATAAAAAAGTCTTTTCTCGCAAAGTGGTTGAAGAATTTGCTCAAAATCAAAATAGACATCCAGGCATAATTCTTGGTCGCTTACATTATGACAAATTAGTTCCCCATAAAAGTTTGAGACAGTTACTCGTTAGAGTTAGCCCCATTTTGGGTAATTTTACAGATAATTTTTGCGATAGTAAGCTTGATATTCCGCAGACAGCAGAGGTTCCC
>CAXUOL010000847.1:0-3164 GCA_964252435.1 uncultured Nostoc sp. | reverse complement strand
ATTGAACACGTAGATGAGCGCCGCTTCCGCACAGGTTCTTGGCAAACTTGTGTTCATAGCCACATTGATGCCGAGTCTGATGCCATCTCAAATTTGGAGTCAACTTTGACAGAATATAGCGGTGAGTATGTGCGCTTAGTAGGTATCGATCCCAAAGCCAAGCGGCGGGTGGTGGAGACAATAATTCAGCGTCCAAATGGAAACAATTAGGGGCAGATGCAGCAGAATCCGGGAGTTAAGACTCGGAAGTTAAATCGACGGTTAGAAACTGCGTCTACACAGACAAAACCCGCGCGTGCGGGTTTAAAAAAGCTTTATTTTTTTCTATTAAGTAAGTCGGTGGGAAAAAGAATATTCGCGTACCTGAAGAAGCGATGTCTACGACAAACCGCCAAGAGCGTCTACGCCGAGAGAGTTCAGCAAGAAAAGAATAATCAGAGTTAATCGCTATAATTTTGGTGAGTGTTAGGGAAACTAGCCATGTTAGAATACAGCCTGCCAAAGTACTTACCCTCAGCTGAAGAACTGCCAGACTCTGACGAAAAGCCTGTGGATAATGAACTGCAAGAATTAATTCCAGGCTTATTGAAGGCAATACTGCTGATACTTTGGGCAGAACGCATGGACTGGTTCTTTGGCATAGATATGGGTATTTATTATCACCCCGATAAACCACCGATTGTGCCAGATGGGTTTTTAAGTTTAGGGGTAGAACGGTTTTATGATGAAGAATTGCGTCCCAGTTATGTGTTGTGGGATGAAAAAGTTTTACCTAGTTTAGTGCTAGAGGTGGTATCTCAAAATTATCGCAAGGAATATACCACTAAATTAGATGAATACGCAGATTTAGGCATACTCTATTACGTAATTTATTCTTCTCGCCGTCGCCGCAAACCGCGTTTGGAAGTGCATAAATTAGTTAATGGCAAATATGAATTGCAAGCAGGAAATCCTGTTTGGCTACCCAAAATTGGCTTAGGAATTGGCTGCGATCGCGGCAATTATTCCGGTGTAACTAGAGAATGGCTTTATTGGTATGATGAATCAGGAAAACGCTATCCTACGCCACAAGAAAAGATTCAACGGTTAACGGAGAAATTGCGATCGCTCGGCATAGATCCAGATAATCTTGATTAATGTGCAACAGTACTTAAAACTCACAATAGCAATCCCAATGCTGTTCGGTTAAGGCAAAAGACACGATGAATCGCCGTCTCTACAAAGCCAATCCCAAAGTATTTGTGAACCACAAGATACCCAACTTCTTGGAAAAGTTGGGTATCTGAGGCTGCGAATTCGATTCGCCAGGTTTTTTGTTAATTCTCAAACAACTGGAAACAATATGTTTCCTCAATTTTGTAGTTGAATTTTTCCCTTTTAACTACAAGTACTGGCTGAAACTGAGTTCATATTCCTTAAATCACCTGTAAATGTGGCTGTGTATTGATAAGGTGATGAACCAGTGCAATTCATGGAATTTGTATAAGTGTTACGGGGACTCCACCATGACGTTGCGTTCACAGTCAAATTTCTGCCATTCCATGATAGATAATTGACAAGTATAGAGTTAGTTTGTCCATTATCTGGCTTTTTACCTGATAAAAATGTGGCGTAATCAACCTGGCCATTAGCTGGATTAATCCGGGCTATAACTGCGGCTTTTGGCCCGCCTCCACTACCATAGCTAGGCAACCACCGACCACTGGCAAAGCGGCGAAAATCATTACCTGTTTGACTGCCTGTGGAAGAGTAAATGCCATATAAAACATCACCTCCATTCCAATACAATCCGTAACCTGTACCATCGTCATTTGTTGTCTCGTAATCATTACGACACCATGCTTTTATCCCATTATTGAAGCGGATAGTTACAGGGTTTTTGTTATTTGAGAGTTGCTGATAACCAATGTAAATTCTTGCTGTTCCATTAACTACTTTGGGGCCATTTTTAGCTGCGATTGTCGCTTCACTATCATTGCAACTGAATGTCACAGCTTCACCGATCGATGTATTTATGGTTTCGGCTAAAACTGAAGCAGTTTTTTGGGTGAGAACTAAGTCACCTACTAAAATTACAGACAAAGAAATGCCCGCAAAATACTTTTGTAATTTGCCAGAATAAATCATGTTATGAATCTGCCGAGACAAGGAACGGAAAACACCGTATCACTATAAACTCTAATCAGTATTTAGACAAGCAAAATGGTTGAAAACACTATACAGCAAGACTCTCAGTATTTAAAAATATTAGGCATGACTACAAAACGCATGATCTAATATGCATGATGATGCATCATACTAGCTGTATATAATTGTTGTTTATCAAAGAGCGTTAGTAAATATAAAAAAATGCAATAGGTTATGCTTTACCATAAACTATTGCAGTAGTTGAGAAAATAATTTTAATTAGCAAAATATCCTTTATTCGTTCCCTACATCCCTTGCAAGAAGATTACTTTGGCTCTGTCTTATGCTTTTATCCAGGCTGTATTAGGTAGTTTTAGGATTTTCATCTGATGCTTCTCCAGCAGTAGCTTTCAGGCGGCTCAATCTGCTTTTGCGAATTCGTTCACTATCGCGAACCCCACCCGCCATTTCATATTCGCTGCTATCTTTGCCATATTTAAAAGCAACTCCTCTTACCATTTTGTCTGTAAGATTACTGAGGGTTTTTTCCATCACATCGATTTTAGTTTTGGAAGAATCAATTACAGTTAAAGCAGTGTTATAAGCATCAAGCATGGTTCTTAGCTGTTCAATTGCTTGACTCAAGTTTTGCAAATCGCAATCATCACCAAAACTCATATTTGCATCAATTGCTTTTAGTCCAGCGGATCTCAACTCAGCTTTTTCGAGAACACGGGATGTACGTTTTTTACGAGACATCAATATATTCCTTAGAGAGGTTTCTAAAGCTACTTTGGCTTACTAAAGCTATTTTTTGGTTCAGTAAAATTAGGGAATAATTATATTTGTTAAAAAAATCCAAACCAATCTGAGTAATTTCTCTTGATTTTCAGTTTTTACCTGTTTTTCTTTGCAATTGCTTTAATGTTGATGAGGAATATTGCAATGTTGATGAGGAATATTGCAATGTTGATGAGGAATATTGCAATGTTGATGAGGAATATTGCAATATTGATGAGGAATATTGCAATGTTGAT
>CAXUOL010000846.1:0-3164 GCA_964252435.1 uncultured Nostoc sp. | reverse complement strand
GTGACAAATGGTGAACACGTTAGCCCAGACGCCACTAAGGCGGGAACCCGAACGAGTAAGCTGTTAAACACCTAATTTACACATTTAGACAGCAGGGGAGCAGAGGGGCAGAGGAGCAGGGGAGAAGGATTGACGCTTTTTCTCCAAAATCAACAATATGCAAGTTAAATGCGTATTAGCTTAGTTTGCAATAGTAGCGCTGAATGTGACTTGTCCCTTATTATCTTTAATTTTGTTAGCGGAGCCTAAAGCTTTCTCTACGAGAGGTTTGTCTGCGACACGCTGCGCGAACCTAAAGAGAGTCATTTTGAATTCAAAGCAAAGCAACTTCAGGAGTGTTGTACATGGATAGCGAGGCGTTGAGCCAGTGCGATTATTACTTTTTTGACTCAGCACTCGTTACTCAGCACTCAGCACTGTTTAAGTGACTCAGGACTTTTTTGATAAATGAGAATTCTATCTCACAGTAGGGGAATACTTTAAGCAGAGGTTTCCCCTACTCAATTGCTCATTTATGACTTACTCGTCACCACAACGGCGCAGTACCGCTCTAACTACCAGAACAGAGTTTTCGCCCTTCGGCAACAAGCTAGTACAATCTGGCTATGTCAATACCGAACAGATGAGGCAGGCACTAATTGAAAGCCGCAAATCTGGCAGGCCCCTAACGGAAGTACTAGAGTCAATTACTGGTCAACAACTATCGCCTGAGTTGCTCAGGCAATACAAAAAACAGCAGCTATTTGAACTGAAAATACTATACGGAGTTGAATTTCTCGATCCAGAAGTCAATTCCGTTGGCAACACGATGATGGGGAACCTGATTGAAACCCTCATCCCAGTGGATATCTGCCGTCGCCATCGTTTAGTACCACTCTCAAAACACGAAGACCAAACCCCACCCTCAGTTTTAGTGGCGATGGTTGCTCCAGATAATCTAGAGGCTTCCGATGATCTGAACCGCATCTTGCGCCCCCAAGGCTTGGCGTTACAGCGCATGGTGATTACACAGGAAGACTACCAGCAGCTAATCAACCAATATTTGGATGAAGTGGCTGTTAAGCAGAAGCATTTAGAACGAGAAAACTCTACAGATATTAGTCAAGATTTAGAAAATCTTGGAAATCTCGATCTTGCAGATGCTCCTGAAGAAATGGAGGCCGACCTAGGGGCAGCAATGAAGGGTGCAGAGGATGCCCCAGTTATCAACCTAGTTAATAGAATCCTAGCTAAAGCCTTGCATGAGGGCGTTTCTGATATTCATATCGAACCGCAAGAAGAAAACTTACGCATTCGCTTTCGGAAAGATGGCGTACTGCGTGAAGCTTTCCCTCTAATGCCGAAAAAAATCATCCCGGCGGTGACAGCCCGATTTAAAATCATCTCCAATCTAGACATTGCTGAACGGCGCCTACCCCAAGATGGACGTATCCGGCGGCTGTTTGAGGGACGTAAGGTGGACTTTCGGGTGAATACCTTACCCAGTCGCTACGGGGAAAAGGTGGTGCTGCGGATTTTGGATAACTCCTCCACCCAACTGGGATTGAATAAGTTAATTACCGATCCAGAGACTTTGGATATTGTCAAGGATATGGTTAGCCGTCCCTTTGGGCTAATTTTGGTAACTGGGCCGACTGGTTCTGGGAAAACAACCTCGCTGTATTCTGCACTCTCAGAAAAGAACGATCCCGGAATTAATATCAGTACTGTAGAAGACCCCATTGAGTACAGTCTTCCAGGGATTACTCAAGTACAGGTGATTCGGGAAAAAGGGCTAGATTTTGCCACCGCTTTGCGGGCTTTCTTGCGGCAAGATCCAGATGTGCTGCTAGTGGGTGAAACGCGGGACAAGGAAACAGCAAAAACAGCAATTGAGGCTGCCTTGACCGGTCACTTAGTATTAACTACCTTACATACCAATGATGCCCCAGGTGCGATCGCTCGTTTGGGAGAAATGGGGATTGAGCCTTTCATGGTTTCTAGTTCCCTAATTGGCGTTTTAGCTCAACGTTTGGTGCGGCGTGTATGTTCTGAATGTCGTATTGCCTACACTCCCACAACCGAGGAACTAGCTCGTTATGGTCTATCAGCTTCTTCTGATGTGGGAGTCACCTTCTATAAAGCTAACACCTTGACATTAGATGCGATCGCAGATGCCAAAACCAAAAATCACCTTTGCCCAAAATGTAATGGTATCGGCTACAAAGGGCGTTGTGGTGTTTATGAAGTTATGCGAGTCACCGAAAACCTGCAAACTCTGATCAACGAAGATGCACCCACAGAACGCATCAAGGAAGTGGCAATAGAAGAAGGGATGAAAACCTTACTAGCTTATAGTTTGGACTTGGTGCGTGAAGGTTCAACCACTCTAGAAGAAGTAGAACGAGTGACGTTTACTGATACTGGCTTGGAAGCAGAGTTAAAAGCCAAACGCAAGACAGGTCTTACCTGCCGGAGTTGCGATGCCACATTGAAACAAGAATGGCTGGATTGTCCTTACTGTATGACAGCTCGGTTTTAAAACTAATGGTCATTGGGCATTGGGCATTGGGGAGGCAGTGCGGTCTTGGGGTCTCCCCAAGTGGAGCAACTGCCGTCATTGGGCATTGGGCATTGGTCGATGCTTAATAACTTTAAACAAATGACAAATGACAAATAAAAAACATTAAAAGGAAGCAGAACTATGGAAATGATGATTGAAGATTTGATGGAGCAGTTGATTGAATTGGGTGGCTCGGATATGCACTTATCCGCAGGTTTGCCTCCTTACTTCCGCATCAGTGGCAAACTTACCCCTATAGGTGAGCATGTATTGACAGCCGATCAATGTCAAAGGCTGATTTTTAGTATGCTCAACAATACCCAGCGTAAAACCTTAGAGCAGACTTGGGAGTTGGATTGTTCTTATGGTGTCAAAGGTTTGGCTCGTTTTCGGGTCAATGTCTATAAAGAGCGTGGTGCTTATGCTGCTTGCTTACGGGCATTAAGTTCTAAGATTCCTAACTTTGAAAAATTAGGTCTGCCAGATATCGTGCGAGAAATGTGCGATAAGCCTAGAGGACTTATTCTGGTGACAGGCCCTACAGGTTCCGGGAAGACAACTACTCTCGCGGCAATGATTGACTTGATTAACCGCACCAAGGCAGAGCATATTTTAACGGTGG
>CAXUOL010000845.1:0-3168 GCA_964252435.1 uncultured Nostoc sp. | reverse complement strand
TATTTGCCAAATATCTAGGGTTTTTGACGGATAAAGAAAGCGAGTTCTTAATTTTGTTTAAAGTCGAGCTAAGACCTGCGAGTTAAATTTTTGGTTTTATTATCAAGTTCGGGTAATTACTTATAATAAAATTTATCAATGTAGGTTGGAGAGCCACTGCGTTGGACGGGTTCCCCGGCTTGTTCGCGTTAGCGTCTCCCCCTGGGAGAAGCAAGTGGCGTTTGAACGGCAGTGAAACCCGACATAAAGAAGGAAAATGTTTGGTTTCGTTCCTCAACCCAACCTACAGATATTATAAGTGTTTAACCAAACGTGATATTAAACCTTAATAGCGGCCACCACCACCACCACCATAGTTTCCTCGTCTACCACCAGAGGAACCGCCGTCTGTCTTGGGCTTGGCTTTATTAACTTTTAAGCTTCGACCCATCCATTCAGCATTATCAAGGGCATCAATCGCCGCTTGTTCTTGTGCGTCTGATTCTAATTCCACAAAGCCGAAACCTCTCATCCGACCTGTTTCTCGGTCGATAGGCAATTGAACATTTTTGACTGTTCCATATTCTGCAAATACTTGCCGGAGGTCATCTTCTTTAACCTCATAAGATAGATTACCAACGTAAATTGACATAGAATGTCTCCAGAATCAGGGGATGTAGAGATTTAGATCCGGAGAGGTCTGTAATACAAGTATATATAAAAACAAACTGTACAGCCGAATTTCATCTTCCACGCATACTTTAACATAAATGGAGAAGTTATGTTCTTAAGTAAGACTATACTTAATCTGTCAATCTAAATACTCAGATAGTTGACAAAACTATATTTAAAATCAATCTACCAGCGATCGCATGAAATTTGTAGCGATCGATAAATTTCCATAACTGAACTTATTTCTCTTCAAAGAGTATGAATTAGTAATTTTTAGATTTTGTTCAATCAAAATTTTGAGAGAGAACGATTCAATAAAAGCAGTGCGATCGCTTGTAACGTAAAATTAATCTCCATCCAGTATTTGCTAACAGCTTGACGCCCATGTTTTGCGACTACCTCATCCAAATCCTGACTGCCCGTGTCTATGATGTTGCCCAAGAAACACCACTGGAGTATGCTCCAAATTTGTCTGCGCGGCTGAATAATCAACTCCTGCTGAAACGTGAGGATATGCAGTCAGTATTTTCCTTTAAACTGCGGGGTGCTTATAACAAGATGGTGCAACTACCGCCAGATATATTGACAAAAGGTGTAATTGCCGCGTCTGCGGGGAACCATGCTCAGGGAGTCGCCCTTGCAGCCAATCGTTTGGGAACCAAAGCGATTATCGTCATGCCAATAACCACACCCCAAGTCAAGGTAGATGCGGTGAGAATGAGAGGCGGAGCAGTGGTGTTACATGGAAACACCTACGACGATGCTTATAGCTATGCGCGTGAATTAGAAGTAGAAAAAGGATTGACCTTTATTCATCCCTTTGACGATCCTCATGTAATTGCTGGACAGGGAACAATCGGGATGGAAATTTTACGGCAATATCAACAACCCATCCATGCAATTTTTGTGGCAATTGGCGGCGGCGGATTAATTTCTGGAATTGGGGCTTATGTGAAACGGTTGCGTCCAGAAATCAAGATTATTGGTGTTGAACCAGTAGATGCTGATGCCATGTCTCAATCACTCAAAGCCGGACATCGGGTGCGCTTGTCCCAAGTGGGGTTATTTGCTGATGGCGTGGCGGTGCGGGAAGTAGGTGAAGAAACCTTCCGTTTATGTCAGCAGTATGTAGATGAAATTATTTTGGTAGGTACAGACGATACTTGTGCTGCGATTAAAGACGTTTTTGAGGATACGCGATCCATTTTAGAACCAGCTGGTGCATTAGCGATCGCAGCTGCCAAAGCCTACGCCGAACGAGAACAAATCGAGGGACAAACCTTAATTGCTGTCGCCTGTGGTGCAAACATGAATTTTGATCGCCTCCGCTTTGTCGCAGAACGCGCAGAGTTGGGCGAACGCCGCGAAGCGATCTTTGCAGTTACAATTCCAGAGCAACGAGGAAGTATTCGCCAGTTTTGTGAATGTATTGGCAACCGTAATCTGACCGAGTTTAATTATCGCATTGCCGATGAAAAAACAGCCCATATTTTTGTCGGCGTGCAAATTCAAAACCGTGCTGATGCTGTCAAGATGGTAGAAACCTTTGAAGCTCATGGATTTGAAACCCTTGATTTAACAGACGACGAACTAACTAAACTACATCTACGGCACATGGTGGGTGGGCACTCTTCTTTAGCTGACAATGAATTGCTCTACCGTTTTGAGTTTCCCGAACGTCCCGGTGCATTGATGAAGTTTGTTACTTCCATGAGTCCCGACTGGAATATTAGTCTTTTTCACTACCGCAACAACGGCTCAGACTACGGTCGAATCGTTGTTGGTATCCAGGTTCCCCCCCACGAAATGGGAGAGTGGCAAGCTTTTCTCGATAATCTGGGCTATCGCTATTGGGATGAGAATAGAAATCCGGCATACAAACTGTTTTTGGGATAGGGAGTGGGGAAGAAGCAGGGGGCAGAGGGACAAGCCGACTGAAATTAAAACTTACAACAAGTGTTTCCCCTTGTCCCCAAGTCCTCTTTCCCATGCCCAATGCCCAATGCCCAATGCCCATTTAACGAGAACTACCCTCCAATATCATATTGGAGTCCCAAGTATAGAAGCCAATTTGGTTAGGAACTCTAGAGAATCTGCCTGTCCGATAGCCTCTAGATAATTCATTTAGCACCTTATTTTTGACCTCTCGAAGTTGCTGAGAATCTAGTTCTCCATAAATTCCGGCGATGACTTCAGCAACGCTGAAAACTTTACCTGGATTTTCTTCAAACAGAGAGGTGAGGGCATCAATTAAGAATTGACCCTCAAAGGCTTTGAGCATCGGTACTGCTTTTGTTGGGGGTACAAAAGGCTTCTTGTTTTTGTTTTTGATGCTCCTAGAAGCACCATTACGGTTACTTGGGGCTACTAAACTTAAATCCAGAGTATAACAACCTGGCTCATCAGGAATAGTTACCCAGTAATTCCTTTCTCTGCCTTGGGTGAGGGAAGATTGAACCCGGCCTTTAACTACTTTGAATAGATGGGAATCTAACTCTCCATAAAGCGATCGCACGA
>CAXUOL010000844.1:1788-3169 GCA_964252435.1 uncultured Nostoc sp. | reverse complement strand
ACTTGCACCGCGTTTTTACTAAAAATAGACAGTGTAAGTTGCTCAACCTCCCTGGCGTTGATTAAATACACGACAATCGGCTGTCCTCTGCCAGGAAGCATGAGGCGTGACGGTGGGTGCACGAAGAGTGAGAATTACATCGCCATTAGCAGCAATTACCCAACCAGTAGCTTCTACTATGCGATGTGGTGTTGGGTTAATCAGATTTGTGGAAACTGCTGGAGTAGAAGGTTTACTTACTTCTGGGTTGAGAGTTACCAAATCTACCTGCACTGCATCAGCACTGAGGGCTTCACCCGGATTAGGTGGTAAGCCTCCGCGTCCAGTGATTGTAAAACTGCTCTTAGCTACAGTGCTACCTGCGGTACAAGTCTGTGCTACTTGGGTATCAACTGGTACGGTTGGCAAGTTAATTAAGCCACTGTTGGGATCAACATCTAGCGTGTTAAGTTCTACGGTGCCATTTACGCCAAACTCAGAACTAGCGGTGATATCACTCAAAGAAGTTCGGATCTGGCGGGGTTGAATGCCATAGATGCCAAAAGTTTGAATATCTACTCTCCCACCGTTGCCTGTATAAGCATTAGCAGTGATGTCGCTATTTTCGCTTGGGACAGCAACGATGAAGCCCGACGGGGCATCAATATTAATATTGCCACCATTACCACCAGCTTCTGCTGTGCCTGCGGTGGTGGAAATTTGAGCGCCACGACGCAACAGCAATAAGTTCAGGTCTCGCAGCCTAATATTACCACCATTACCAGAAGCAGTCTGAGCGTTTAACGCTGCTTGGTTGCCGTCAAGAAAGATTGAGGAAGCTGTAACGTCTAAGTTGCCTGCTTTCCCGGTTCCTTCACTGGCTACAGATACTTCAGACCTACCCTTTATATTTAACTGATCGGTAGTAATCGTCAAGTTCCCCGCTGCTCCAGCACCTAGTGTTGCAGTGAATAAGCCGCTAATCCTTGAAGAATCTTCTGAAGAGCTAATTTCCACAGACTTCAAGGCGTTCACTATCAAATTGCCCCCCTGTCCCTTACCAGTAGTACCAGTAAATACCTGTGCCTCATCCTGGACAATCAACTTACCCGTAGTGATTGTTAAGTTTCCGGCTGCTCCATCACCTCGAGTCTCAGCGGATAAGCTGCTATTTCTTCCATTTAGTTCTACGGAGTCGGAGGCGTTCACAGACAAAATTCCCCCCTGCCTCTGACCATAAGTAGTAGTTAATACTTGTGAGCCATCTCGGACAATCAACTTGTCTGTAGTAATCGTCAAGTTCCCAGCTACTCCGTCACCTTGAGCCTGAGTAGACAAACCACCTCCTCCAATCAGTTCTACGGATTCGGAGGCGTTCACGAACAAACTCCCCCCCTGCCCC
>CAXUOL010000844.1:0-1688 GCA_964252435.1 uncultured Nostoc sp. | reverse complement strand
AAGTATTAGTTTTAATACTCAAATCTCCCGCATCCGCTGTTGAGTTTGGCTGTGCTAAACCAAACAAACCAGTGACAAACTGAGAATCACCACCAATCAGTCGCACCTCTTGGGCATTGACTGTCAAAGAACCCCCCTTACCCGCACCAAATGTACCAGCATTTACCTGTGCCCCACCCTCAACTTGTAAAGTATTAGCACTAAGATTGATATCGCCTGCCTGTCCGTTTGCTTCTCGTCCCACCAGATTAGAAATTAAACTGTCATTGTCAAGATTAATTGCTCCAGTTGCATTAATCTCAATATTTCCCGCTTTACTATTATCAGAACCCAGTCCACTATCTATTCCTGCATACAGTCCACTTCCTGTCATCTCTAAATTTCGGGCATTAATCGCGATACTACCACCATTGTCAGCAGTAACAGCTACCCCAGCGCCATTACTAAGGGAAACATTACTTCTTTGTGCACTATTGGGAAAACTCAAACTCAGATTATTACCATCCTCATTCAACCCAACTGTTCCCCTACTTGACAACCCACCTAACTCGACTCGCCCACCAAAAGCAAGCAATCCTCCACCATCCATATTGATATCACCGCCTACCAACAGCAAACTATTACCATCTGGTATGCGCAAACCAACTGAGTTATTTTGAATAGATGCAGTTTTTATTTGATTGAATAGCAAAGCTGAAGGATTGACTGTTAGCAACGATGAAGAACTTTCTGGATTTGAAGCAATAAAAAAACCTCGATCGCCAAAAGCGATCGCATTAGCTGTTGTCCCAATAAAGGAACCACCAATATTTAATTGAGCATTCTGACCAAATACAATTCCATTGGGATTAATTAGAAATAGGTTAGCTGTACCATTAGCACGAATTATCCCATCAATATTAGAAGCTGACCCACCCGTTACCCGACTAATGATATTTTGAATATCCGCAACATTATTAAAAAAAGCAGTACCGCCAGTTGGAACAGAAAACTCCTGAAAACTGTGGAACAAGTTCCTTCCAGCTTGGGTTCCCCCTTCAATGGTACTGATGTTGTCTTGTGTTGTAACACGAGAATTATTAGGTAGAGTGCTATCGGGGGTAATTTGGGCAAAAGCGCAATTAAAAGAGAAAGCGAATGTCTGCAATACAGCTTCGCCGATCGCACTACCTATCACCAACCAACTTCCAAGTGCGAATTTCCAGCACCAAAGCGGTCTGCATCGCGTCATTCTATACATTGCAACCTTAGATAACCAGCAAGAAAACTACACCTTTTTATAAGGATAGATAAAAAACCCACGGTAGGATTGCGAGAAATAATTACGAATAGTTACGCTGCGATGCCTGCGGTGGGCTACGCCAACGCCCTAAATGTCTGCAATCAACCTCGCCTTCCTCAAAAAGAATTGCATCACAGTCTCTTCTCTAGAAATAATATCAACCGTACCTTCCATTCCCAATTGCAGTGCACACAGGTGTTTGTCCCTACCTAAAGAAAGGCTTTCTGGCTCAATTGTTACCCCATAAAAGCTACCAACGGCTGCCATCTTTTGGTTGGCAGATGTAGTGTCGGTGGCATTAGCAGCATTCCCTTGAGGTGCAATCGCATCCGGGGAAATCGTCTTAACCTGGCCTTTGAGAGTACCATAATCTGGATAAGGACAAGCAGAAACCCGCATTTGTACC
>CAXUOL010000843.1:0-3174 GCA_964252435.1 uncultured Nostoc sp. | reverse complement strand
CGGGATTTTCCCGTGGTAAGAACACCTTCACTCGAACTTCTTCGGGGCGATCGCTTTCTTTAAGTAGTCCAATCAAAAATCTGAATATCTGTAATCCAGTCTTAAGTACAATTATTTGATAACTTTCAGTGCGTTTACAATCCCATGATCAAACCTGCCGATGTCAGCACCAAACGCTTAATCAGCCTTGCACCTGATAACTGGGTAAAATGGGTAACACAAATTCCTGATATTGTTGCTGGCGAAATTCTCAACTCAGAATTTCAGTGGATAAGTCGAGAAAGTGATGTTTTAATTCGTGTCGAAAGTCTCCAATATGGAAAATTTCTTGTTCTTAACGAATTACAACTGCGCTATAAACCAGAAATGCCGCGAAGGATGCGTGCATACACAGCACTTGCAGAAGAAAAATATAATTTGCCAACGTATCCAGTACTAATTAATATTCTCAAGGCAAGTGATGCTGAAATACCTACAAGCTACGCATTAAATATTGCTGGTTTACGTGCTATTCAAGATTACCGTGTCATTAACCTGTGGGAAGTTGATGTCGAGATTGCTTTTCAACAACCCTTACCATCCTTACTGCCGTTTGTACCTATTCTCAAAGGTGGTGAAAATGAATCTACTATTAGAGAAGCATTACAAATTCTTCGTGCTGATGAACAACTAAACCAACTAGAAACAGTCTTGGCTTTTTTTGCTACGTTTGTTTTAGAGAGTACGCTCGTTCAAGAAATTATGAGGTGGGATATGGCTGTATTACATGAATCGCCGTGGTATCAAGAAATTTTACGCGAAGGAGAAGCACGCGGAGAACTGCGAGGAAGAAAGGAAGAGTTATATTCAGGGATTGAATTAGCATTAGAAATTAAGTTTGGCAATCAAGCTTCAGAATTGATGCCGATAATCTCTCAAATTACGGATTTGCAGAAATTAAAAGCAATTCAGCAGGCAATTAAAACTGTAAATACAGTCAAAGAATTACAGCAAGTTTTGTCAACCAACTTGACATGAAACATCAAAAACATAACCCCTCTCCGCCACCGGAAAGGGGTTAATCACTGCCGAAACTTAGCACTATATTGTACAGATGCGATTCATCGCGTCTCTATTCAGCAATCTCTAATAAGCGTCCTGCAACTCATAAAAATCAGGCGAGATGTAATCCTTCCGCAAAGGCCAACCTACCCAATCTTCCGGCATCAAAAGCCGTTTGAGATTTGGGTGTCCTTCATAGATAATGCCGAACATATCGTAAGACTCGCGCTCTTGCCAATCTGCGGTCTTCCAAATCCAGTACACAGAAGGCACTACGGGATTTTCCCGTGGTAAGAACACCTTCACTCGAACTTCTTCGGGGCGATCGCTATTATCACCCACTTTAATCAAGTGATACATACTCACCAATTCTTGTCCTGGACCAAGGTCAATACCACCTTGACACTGGAGATAATTAAACCCATAAGCATAAAGGGCTGTAGCGGTAGGAAGCAAGAAATCTGCCGCCACCTTAATTATCTCTACACCATTCTTGTCTGGTGCTAAAAACTCATGGTCAAAGCCATTTTCCGTCAACCACTGGGAAACTTTACCCGCTTGTACCAATGACTCTTCTTTCGCTGCTGGTACTGGTTTAGACTCTTCTTCGTCTGCTGATACTGGTTTAGATTCTTCTTCAGCCACGGGTTTGTTCCTCCTTTTGCGCCAATTCTTTCAGCAGTGCAGGTGGTATTGGCATACCAATCGCTTCCGCCAATTCCTTCGGTGGTGCAGAGCGAGTTGCTGACTGCAAATACTTACCAGTTAAGATTTCTTCTACTGGCTTCAGGTTATGAGTCGTGCTGTAATAGCGGTGGGTTTGTTTAATTTTATCCCGCTCTTGCATCGATTCATTGGAGATTTTCTTCCGCAGCTTAATGATTGCGTCGATAATTGCTTCTGGGCGAGGAGGACAACCAGGCAAATACACATCCACAGGAATCAGTTTATCGACTCCGCGCACTGCCGTAGGGGAATCAACGCTGAACATCCCGCCAGTAATTGTACAAGCTCCCATAGCAATTACATACTTTGGCTCTGGCATTTGTTCATAAAGACGCACCAGTTGCGGAGCCATCTTCATCGTAATAGTCCCTGCCGTAATAATTAAATCGGCTTGGCGGGGGCTAGAACGGGGAATTAGCCCAAAACGGTCAAAGTCAAATCGGGAACCAATTAAAGCTGCAAACTCAATAAAGCAGCAAGCAGTACCAAATAACAACGGCCACAAACTAGAAAGCCGCGCCCAGTCGTAGAGATCGTCAACCGTCGTCAAAATGACGTTTTCTGAAAGGTCTTGAGTGACATTGGTACGCTCAATGGGGTTGATGATTCGTTCTTTACCCTGGGTTGTTAAGTTAGAATTCAAGACCATTCCAAAGCTCCTTTACGCCATGCGTAAACTAAAGCGACTACAAGAATTGCAATAAAGACTAGCGCTTCAATAAAAGCCAATAGCCCCAAACGGTGGAAAGCTACCGCCCAAGGATACAAAAATACAGTCTCCACATCAAAGACGACGAAGACCAAAGCAAACATGTAGTAGCGGATGTTGAACTGAATCCAGGCTCCCCCGATGGGTTCCATCCCAGATTCATAAGTAGTGCGACGTTCTGGGGCGTAACCACTGGGTCGTAGAAGCTTGGAAGCTGAGAGCGCTAAGGCAGGTACTAGGCTACAGATGATGAAGAAGCCTAGAAGGTACTCGTAACCGCTGAGGACAAACACAATGAGTATCTACCGCTTATGGAGTATTTTAAGTGGGGAGTGGAAAGTGGGGAGATGAGGGAGCAGGGGAAGCAGGGAGAGAATAACTATTGATTTTTAACCAATGCCCAATGCCCAATGCCCAATGCCCCATACCCAATACCCAATCCCTTGAATTACGTTACTTTCTTTTACATTATATCTGTTTGGTTTTTCTGAAATCTGGGAAACAGATACACTTCAGGTATTTGATTCGCTTTTTCTAGTGATAGAAAAGTCTAACAATTATGTCATAATTTTTAACGTATATTTAAGATTTCTTCTCTGCGAGGCCTTAGCCATGAGCGAACCAGCTGTTGAGACTCCGGTGTTAGACCGCTACGAGTGTCGCGCCTGCGGTTATGTTTACGAACCTGAGAAGGGAGA
>CAXUOL010000842.1:0-3176 GCA_964252435.1 uncultured Nostoc sp. | reverse complement strand
ATGACAACCTCAAGTTCAAAAACAGCACTTAACTCTACAAAAACCTGGATTTGGCAAGATTTTCCGATCTGTTATCAAACCCAAGGAACTACTGGGCCAGCTGTTGTCCTGGTGCATGGATTTGGCGCTTCTTGGTGGCACTGGCGAAAAAATATTCCTGTATTAGCGGAAAATTGCCGTGTTTATACTATTGATTTGATTGGTTTTGGCGCTTCTGCAAAACCTCAACCTGGTGAAAAAATTACTTACACATTAGAAACCTGGGGACAGCAAGTAGCAGATTTTTGCCGTGAAGTAGTGGGTGAGCCAGCTTTTTTAGTCGGAAATTCCATTGGCTGTATTGTAGCCATGCAAGCAGCAGTAAGCAACCCAGATATTGCCTTGGGAGTTGCTTTGCTCAACTGTTCTTTACGGCTGTTGCACGATCGCAAACGGGTAACTTTACCTTTATCTCGTCGTTACGGAGCGCCTCTACTGCAACGTCTGTTATCTATTAAACCAGTTGGTGATTTCTTTTTCAATCAACTCGCTAAACCGAAAACAGTGCGGAAAATTCTGCTGCAAGCCTATGCAAATGCTGAGATGGTGACAGATGAGTTGGTAGATATTCTCACTTCACCAGCAAGCGATCCGGGGGCTGGGGCTGTGTTTCTTGCTTTTACTTCTTATTCTACAGGGCCATTACCAGAAGACCTTTTACCACTGTTACAGTGTCCGGCGATTATTTTGTGGGGAACAGCCGATCCGTGGGAACCAATTAAGTTAGGGAGAGAATTAGCTAACTTTGGGCAAGTAGAAAAGTTTATTCCTTTAGAGGGAGTAGGGCATTGTCCGCAGGATGAAGCGCCGGAGTTAGTCAATCCGATTTTACTCGATTGGATTTTGGAGCGATCGCGGTAATAGACTATTTTGATGCGATCGTTTTCAATGCTGGGGAAAAGATGCTTCCCAAGCTAATCGTAAGCTAAAATCATAAATGTGCATTTTTGTCAACTGTATCAGATGAATCTGATTCAATCGTTTCGGATAAATTGACAAACATTCTAGGCGGACTTCCTTTGTGTCGTAGCGAATTATATTCGTCCAATACTTTTTCAACATCCTCTTTAGATGCATGCAGGTGAACCCGTAATACCCATTTGGTTGGAGAAAATTTACCAACGAGTAGTAAGCCAGTTGAAAAGCTAAGTCGTGAAAATTCTAACGGACTGGTTTAAAAGGTCAAATAGATTGTAAATTAAAAGCTCTGAGGCAAGGGAAACTGACTATGGCAAGGCAGAGGAAATCAGAGCAGAGAGAAATTGAGCAGTACAAGCATGAAAACCAGCAACGAGCCAATAACCCGCCAATTGGGCTAGTTAACCCAGACACTGACCCAGAAGAGGGTACTAAGAAATATGCCTACGATCCTCACCTTGATCCTCAGTTAGTTTGGGCTGGGAAAGCAGAGCATACAAGTTTTGAAGTGCCTACAGTATCACTACACGTCCATGAACGCATAGATCCGCGCACAATTATTGAGGCAGTACGAAAGCGCAAGGATGAAAAGGTTAAACAACTGTCCTTATTTGAAACCCCAGAAGAAAATCCCCCCATTCGACAGGCTATTGAGTTTTACAAGCACAAGCATAATTGGACAAACCGATTAGTTGCTGGAGATTCCCTTTTAGTAATGAACTCATTACTAGAAAAGGAAGGTATGGGGGGGCAGGTGCAGATGATTTATATCGATCCGCCTTATGGAATTAAATATGGTTCAAATTTTCAGCCATTTGTTAATAAGCGAGATGTAAAGGATGGCAAAGATGAAGACCTGACCCAAGAACCAGAAACAATCAAAGCATTTAGAGACACTTGGGAGTTAGGAATTCATTCTTATTTATCTTACTTGCGCGATCGTTTATGGCTGGCAAAAGATTTACTTCATGAAAGTGGTTCTATTTTTGTGCAAATAGGTGATGAAAACGTCCATCGAGTAAGGTGCTTAATGGATGAAGTCTTTGGCAGTGATAACTTTTGTATGGAAATTGTTCTTATGAAAGCAAGCAGCCAGTCATCTAAATTATTGCCAGGTGTAAATGATTTCTTGCTATGGTTTGCGAAGGATATGAACCAGATAAAGTATAAGGAATTGTTTACAGAATGCGACCCTATAGAAAATCCAAACGAGCGATATATTTGCGTTGAAACAAAACATGGAGAACTTATTGATCTTTCTGTAGCCCAAAAAACAAACAAGAAACCATTACCAGAAGGTCGTATTTGTAGATTATGGCCAACATTTTCCCAAAGACGTGGCAATGATAATTCATTCAAATACACCTTTAAAAATGTTGAGTATGAGCCACCTGCAAGATATGGCTGGCAAACTACTATCACAGGTCTAAAACGTTTAGCATCCGCCGCAAGATTACATCCTATTGGTAAATCACTAAGATGGAAAGTCTATCACGATGAGTTTCCATACAAGACTTTAAACAGTACTTGGTTAGATTTAAGACCAGGTGGATTTGGGGAACAGAGAACCTATGTTCTACAGACAGATCATAGAGCAATAGAGCGTTGTCTTTTGATGACAACTGCTCCAGGAGACTTGGTACTAGATCCAACCTGTGGAAGTGGTACTACAGCCTATGTTGCAGAACGCTGGGGAAGACGTTGGATCACTTGCGATACTTCTCGTGTAGCTATTACACTTGCAAAGCAAAGGTTGATGACAGCAGTTTTTGATTATTATGAATTAGCGAGTCTAAAAGAAGGTTTAAGTGGCGATTTCAAATATAAAACAGTATCTCGTATTACGCTGAAGTCAATTGCCAATAACCCAGAAATAAAGGAAGGAATGGCAAGTAAAGAAATTGAGGAAGTGATTCAAAAATACGCTGCTAAAGAAACTCTTTACGACCAACCTACTGTTGATCAATCAAAAGTAAGAGTTACAGGGCCATTAACAGTTGAAGCTGTTCCTGCCCCAACTGTTAAACCTATTGATAATATCGAAGGGTTTAGCAATACTCCAGCTACTGATCAATCAATTGCTCGTTCTGGCCAAACGCTGCGGCAGACAGAATGGCGAGAGGAGCTTTTAAAAACAGGAATTCGAGGTAAAGGCGGTCAATATATTCTATTTTCCAGAGTTGAACCTTTACCAGGAACTCGTTGGCTTCATGCTGATG
>CAXUOL010000841.1:0-3195 GCA_964252435.1 uncultured Nostoc sp. | reverse complement strand
AAGTAGGGCTGAAGCCCTCACTACAAACTTTTAATTATTTACGTCGTCCTACTTAGTTGATCTTAGAGTACCGAACAACTAACTGACCTTAGTCCACATGAGCAGACTAAGGTCAGTTATCAGTTATGCATAACATTTGAGCAGAGGGCTATTTACATATTTTTTTTTAAACAAATGTCAAAGTACAGCTTTGCATAAAATCGTAGCGTTTTTAAACGTAGAGTATTTTAAATTGGAATGTGAATCCAGAATTCTGTGCCTTTTCCCGGTTCTGATATACAATTCAAAATTCCACCATGTTTTTCTACTACAATTTGGTAGCTAATTGACAGTCCTAGACCTGTTCCCTTTCCTACCTCTTTTGTGGTGAAAAAAGGATCGAATAAACGCTTTTTAATGTCTTCTACCATTCCTAATCCGTTGTCAGCAATTCGGATAACAACAAATTTACTCTCTAAAATTTCAGTACGAATTATAATTTGCGGTTTATGATTTGTTTTTATTCTGATCATTGATTCTTCTAAAGCATCGATCGCATTAGTTAAAATATTCATAAATACTTGATTAAGCTGCCCAGGATAGCAATCAACTAAAGGCAAATCACCATATTCTTTAACTATAGATATATTTAAGCCAATTCCATTATTTTTCCAGCGGTGATGCAAAATTAATAACGTATTGTCAATTCCTTCGTGAATGTCAACTAGTTTTTTTTCTGCTTCATCATAACGAGAAAAATTTCGTAATCCCAAAACAATCTCACGAATACGATTAGTACCCATATTCATCGAGGATAGGAGTTTAGAAAGATCGCTAGTCATGAATTCCAAATCAATTTTTGCAGCGAAATCTTCAATTTCTACTTCCGGTTGGGGATAATGTTTTTGATAAAGGTGCAAGAGAGTTAACATTTCTTGAAAATATTCGTTAGCATAGGTTAAGTTACCATGAATAAAACTAACTGGATTATTAATTTCATGGGCCACTCCAGCAACTAATTGTCCTAAGCTAGACATTTTTTCATTTTGGATCAGTTGAGATTGAGTTTGTTGCAATTTATGCAAGGTTTCCGTGAGTTTTTCAGCTTGAGTTTGAGCCTCTAAAGTAGCAGCGCGACTTTGGGTATAAAGTTGTGCATGATCGATGGCGATCGCTAGTTGATCGCAAACAGCTTGTAATAGGTTAATTTCACTGTTAATCCAAATGCGATCGCCACTACAATGACTGCACACAATTGCCCCAATCTCCCCGGAATTACTCTTAACTGGTAGCATTAGTTGAGATGTAATCCCAAATTCAGTTAAAAGTTCTTGCGTATCATAATCAAGTTGTGATTTAGTATTAATATTTTCTATACAAATTAGTTCTTGAGAGAGAAGAGTTTGGGTCAAAAAAGTACTTTTTTGTAGTGGAATACTGCCTAACATACTTGCCAAGTTAGGGTTTCGCGCTTCATAGCTAATAGTCAAGCTTGGTTGGAATGGATGCGGTAAGTAACAAAGAAAATAGCAACGGTCAATTTGTAATAAGCTGCGAATTTCATTCACAGCTGTTTCTAAGATCATATCTAGGTTAAGAGAACTGCGGATTTGACTAGCTAAACGCAGTAATAAAGCTTCCCGACGGCTGAAGAGTTCTTCTCGCGCCCAGATTCGGTCAATAGCTACAGCAATATTATTAGCAATCCAATTTAATAGGTTATGAGTTGGTTCGGTAAATAATTGCTTGCTGAATAAAGCAATTATGCCGATTAATTGCTGCTCTACTATCAGAGGATAAGCAGAAAATCGAGAAATTGAAAATGTAGACTCGATAAGCTTTTCTGAATGATTAATTGATAGTTCTTCGTTAAAAATAGCTTGATGGTTTTGAATCATTAAGCCAATAGTATTATTGACTAAAGCGATATGCTCTGGGAAATCTTGAGCATCGCTTAAAGCACTACAAGTAATATCTGTGCAATGAACGCCAGCTTGCAATTGTAGCTGGTTTGTCTGGCGTTCAAATGTCCAGATACAAACAAAGCCGATATCAAGGTATTGGGAAATAGTATTTGTACAATTTTGCAGAATTTCTGGAAGTGTGCCACTTTGAGATAAAGCTAAACTGACTTCTGCACTCAAAACTGACAAGCGCGATCGCTCCAATAAAGCTAACTCTGAAAGCTTACGCTGTGTAATATCTGTACGTATCGATACATATTGATAGGGTTTTCCATCTTGTCCTAACATTGGGGCGATCAAAGTATCTACCCAATAAAAACTTCCATCCTTAGCTTGATTTTGAATTTCTCCTTTCCAGATTTTTCCTTGAGCAATAGTTTTCCATAAATTTGCAAAAAATTCTTTTGTGTGGTATCCAGAATTGATAATCCGATGATCTTGCCCTAGAAGTTCTTCTGGAGAATATTTAGAAACTTCACAAAATAGGTCATTGACATAGGTTATTCTTCCAGATCTATCAGTAATAGCTACTAGTGAATGGGCATTTAAGGCAAATCTAAAAGCTTCTAATTCTTGGATAGATTTTTTTAGTGCTATTTCATTCTGTTTATTAAGAGTGATGTCACGAGCTACTGCATAAATCAATTTTTCTTCAGTAAAACCAGTCGCATTCCATGACAGCCATTTGTAAGAACCGTCTCGACAAAGATAGCGGTTTTCAAAGCTGATTGCATCTACAGATTGTGTAATTTTTTGGGCTGCTGCAATAGTAGATTCACGGTCTTCAGGATGAATAAATTCGATAAATGGTTTAGTCACGAGTTCTTGAGTTGACCAACCTAATATTTTTGTCCATACTGGATTTAAATACTTAAAATACCCATCAAAGTTAGCAATACACAATAAATCTATAGAAAGTGAGAAAAATCTAGAGTATTTTTCTTCAGATTGTTTGTACTCAGATTGAACTAGTTTCATCAGCTTTTTAGGTATGAATCTTTTTGAAGAAAAGTTAATACGTTTATCGTTAAAATTGAATAACTACTGCAATAAGATGTTTTAATCTATAGACTTAATGTCAGTTATGACTAAGACTAGCTACTTACGAATAAAAACGTAATGAACTTGATAGTAAAGCCAATAAGTATCTACTAGTTTTTACTGAGTAAGCTAGCTGTTGACTTAGTTCTCTACTAAATAAAGGTTTCCCTAAAAAGCTGTAAAGTAAACATTTAGATTTTAAATTTAAGAT
>CAXUOL010000840.1:0-3200 GCA_964252435.1 uncultured Nostoc sp. | reverse complement strand
AATGCTGTTGACGCGAATTTTATCGCTACCCAGTTCTTGGCTGAGAGTTTTCGTTAAACCAATCACTGCTAATCGAATGGAATTAGATAAAACCAGATTTTGAACTGGTTGTTTAGTTGAGGTTGAAGTGATGGTCAAAATTGCTGGTGCGATAGATTGGCGTAAGTGAGGTAAAGCGTACTTTACCAGACGTACCGCACTCAGCAAAGTCAAGTCGATCGAAGTTTCCCAAGTTGCCAAATCGATATCGTCAAAAGTGCCAGCAGGTGGGCCCCCTGCATTGGTAACGAGGATATCCAACCCGCCAAATTTTTCCACTGTGGCATTAATTACCCGTTCAATATCTTCTTGACTGGTAACGTCTGCACGCAGAGATAGCACTTCTGTACCTGTTTCACTTGCAATCTCCGCAGCAGTTTTGTCAATTAACTCACTGCGGGCGCAGATGGCAACTTTTGCACCCTCACGGGCAAATTGCTTCGCTGTAGCTTTGCCCAAACCTTTACTAGCAGCTGTCACTAAGGCTATTTTGCCACGGAGTTGCAAATCCATAATCTTGATTATTCTTAATTTACAGCAATTTGAAGCCAAGGTTATTGAGAGCTTCACGCAAGCGATCGCGTCCTCTCAAAGCCTCAACAGTTGCGATGCGTTGGGCTGAGTGTTCTGACCAATCGCCAGCAACATTCATCTTTTGTTCAGTGTAGAATTCTTTGATGATGTCGTTGTAGTGAGCGATCGCTTCTTCTTGTTCTGCCAATTTATAGGTTTCACGGTGCAGTATCGCTGACTGGGGCAACCTTGGCTTAATCGCTGCTTCGACTTCAGGATTCGGATAACCCACACACAGCCCAAATACAGCATACACAGAGGAGGGCAAATTCAATATCTGTGCTACCTCTTGCGGGCGGTTCCTGATTCCGCCAATATATACTGTTCCTAAACCGAGTGACTCTGCTGCAACTGCGGCGTTTTGTGCCGCCAATGTTGCATCGATTGTTGCCATCACAAACATTTCCAAATATTCCAGTGCATCATGAGATATACCGCGACTGTCAGCAACGTGACTTAGACGCGCCAAATCTGCTAACCAAACCAAGAATAAAGGCACTTGCTTAATATGTGCTTGGTTTCCCGCTAGCTTGGATAACTCCTCTTTGCGCTGTTGATCTTCGACTGCTACCACACTCCAGGTTTGCAAATTTGAGGAAGTAGATGCAGATTGGGCGGCTGCAATTAGCAATTCCAGAGTTCCCGGTGGTAAAGGATCAAATAGATAAGACCGGATTGAACGGTGAGATAATAGTGCTGTTAAAGAGTCATTCCATTCAATTTCGGGGTTGAAGGGAATTTCACCGTAGCGCGATCGCAGTAATTCTGTAGGATTAGTCATAATCAATTCCAGGATTCAAAATTCAAAAATTGTCAGTTGTTTTATTCCTAACACCAATTTCATTTGTAGGGATGTACATATCTATCTCCCTAAGTAGGTAGGCGTAAATATTTGTCGTTGGGATAAGGCAGGATCTTAGGGACTTTTGCAAGAGGTTTATTGTACTAATTTAAGTTTGAGGTTTATTGTACTAATTTAAATTTTTGGTGAGAAGGCAGCATATTCTTCTTTTGTCAACACTGCATCCTTCACATTTACCTTCTTGGGAATTAACTTTAGTTTGTAATATGTATCTGCAACACCTTGCTGTAGATTTATCAAATTGTCGTCAATTGGCACAAGACCAAAAGTCCGTCTGTTAGTTGCTTTTTTCATCGTTTCTAAATCAATTCCTAACACAGGTGCGAGAGTTTTTGCTACTTCTTCTCGATTCTGTTTAGACCATTCTTCTAGATTTTGAATTTCCTCCAGTATTGCCTTGACAGTTTGGGGATTTTCAGTGACAAATTTGCGGGTCATCAAATAATATCCTCCCTGTTTATTAATTCCTGTGCCATCAATTAGGACTCTGGCTTTAGTTGCCTCTTGAGCCGCTGCATAAAATGGGTCCCAAATTACCCAAGCATCTACACTCCCTTTCACAAATGCAGCGCGGGCATCAGCCGGAGCCAAATATTTAGGTTGAATGTCTGTATATTTTAATCCGGCTTTTTCTAGAGCTTGGACTAACAATAAATGGGCACTAGATCCTTTCTGAAAGGCAACTCTTTTGCCCTTCAAGTCAGTAACTTTTTGAATTTGCGAATTTTGAGGAACAAGAATTGCGGAACTAGCCGGTGTAGCCGCAGTACCAACAACATAAGTTAGTGATGTCCCCGCTGCTTGAGCAAATATTGGTGGTGATTCTCCCACAGAACCGATGTCAATACTACCCACATTCATCGCTTCTAGTAGTTGTGGCCCCGCTTGAAATTCAGTCCACTTTACACTAATACCTTGTGGTGCTAAACGCTTTTCTAAAACACCCTTAGTTCTCAGCAAAACGGTCGTTTTTTGATAGCCAAATCTGACTACTGTTGCTTTACTGGAAGCAGAATTGCCCACAGATGTGGCACTGGGATTAGGGGCATTAACAGTCGGTGTCGATGAACAAGCAGCAAATAGCACGCTCAGACAAAGACCTGTAACAAAAGCCCCCACTATTGGTAAAGGAGAAGAAAAGAATAATTTATGTTGGTTGTTAAATGGGATATTCCTGAATTTTATCAACGATATCCACTTAGCAATAAAACGGCCAAAGATTTGGTTAATCATCAAAATGATTTCTCTGAACTATATGAATACTATAAACTTATAGGTTTATCGGAGTATATAAATAAATTTAGGTTTAATTGACAATAAATAGCTAGGAGGCGGAGTCAGAGCTACTTTGCTTAGTTCAGTTACTCTACTTTTAAGCAAGCTACAGTCGGGGTTTAAATCCCCTTATGTAACTTTCTTCTCTACGAGATGCAGCGCGAATAATTTTGAATACTTCGACAAGCTCAGTACAAGTTTTGAATTTTGAATTGTTAATATCCCAATGCCAAAAAACACAGCACTAATTTAGCAAATCAGGTTCTTCGCGCACAATCCGGTCGTAAAGGGGCTGGAAACTGAACCACCCACTTACATGTGACCCCACTTGAGTTTGTGTTAAACGGGCTGTTTCGTGTTTGATCGTAGTGGGTCTACCCGCAGCTTCTGCTAGCAGTTGGGCTTGGCACGATCGCTCTAAGCTAATGTACCAAAAGGCAGCTTCATCTAC
>CAXUOL010000839.1:0-3206 GCA_964252435.1 uncultured Nostoc sp. | reverse complement strand
TGAGATTTGACCTGGAAAAAACCTTTAAGGATTCGTTTGAGTGAATTAAACTTAACCCGCCTGATAGCTTTATTCACTTCTACCCACTGCCGTTTTCTTTTAGTTGCTTCTGGATAATCTTCACTTAGCATATCGACTGATAATAAATACATCTTGACGCAGTAAATTTTGCCTTGTTTGCGGTACTTGTAAGTTCCCAGTTCATTTGCATCTACTTGCCCAATTATCCCTGCTTCTTCCCACGCCTCTTTGGCTGCTGAATCAGGCGGACTCATGCCATTAGGAATATCTCCTTTCGGAATTACCCAGTGTTGAAAGTCACGGGTTGTAATTAGCAAGATTTCAACTTTACCATTGTTCACTCTGTAAGGAATTACCCCAGACTGTTTAAACACTTTGCTGACTTTTCGACTCATGTAATTTACATCCTGTACGTCCTAGCTTTTTTGTACAATGTTTACTTCAAAAATTCTAGAGCTGATACCGAATAAATTTTAGTTAATCTTAAGTTATGAAAAGGTTAAAAATTGCTTTTGGCTTATAAGAGTTAATTATTCAAAAAAGTTCCAGTATAAGTCAATACGGTTCAGTTAACGTGAGCTCGACAGACCTCTCCCTCGCCTTTTAGGAGAGTGAGGAGTAACGAGATTAGAGGGTTTTTGCTCCCTTCTCCTAGTAGGAGAGCAGGGTGGTTTCATACAAGCAGAGAAAAACTAAAACTGGGTTTCAAAGCCTCTCCCCCCCTGCGAGAGAGGAATGGAAGTGAGGGAAAAAGCCTGGACACAAAACGAGAAATCAAGACTTATGTATTTTTATTTTTTCGTATTAAACCACCCTGCTATTCGTCAGTTTTATCTATAAAAGTTATCGGCAATTTGGGCAGCACTTTTGTTCAACTAACTGTAATAACTGTTCCCACACTCTCGTTGGCTAATCTATCTACTGCACAAACGGCATAAGTTCCTGCTTGTTGGACGGTAGCGAAAGTTGTGCCAGCAGACAAAATTCGTTGAATTGTCCAAGTATCGCCACTCAGCCGATAAAGTGTCCAAGAACGAACTGGCTGATTATCTCCAGGCTGCCAACTCAGTTTGCGGTTATTGACTTGTAGTTCAATGGGTGCAGATGGTGGCAGACTTGTTGTATCCTGCCAAGGCAAAGTTGGCGGTAGCGCAGGTTTGTTATAAAGCAGACTTTGAAATTTATCAGCAATGCCCTGACTATTGTCTGTCAAAACACTGAGATTAAAGAAGATATTCCCCAGTGATAACTGTCCAGCTTGGCTACGACTAATTTTCACCTGTTTTTCAATCTCATCACTCTCTCGACTCTTGTTGCTTGGTTCTGTCAGATTGTTGCCAGCGTAAACGTGTCTTTGTTTTGTGTTTACCTGTGTCCACCACTTTAGCAACGCTGGATAACTTTGTTGTGGTTGGTCTGTGCGCCAGTAAAGTTGAGGAGCGATATAATCAATCCAGCCTTCTTCTAACCATTTTTTGGAGTCAGCATACAGCACATTGTAAGCATCCAATCCAGTAATACCAGCGGGTTGTCCAGGGCGATAAATCCCAAAAGGACTGATACCAAATTTAACGTCGGGTTTGGTTGTTTTAATCCCCTGCCAAAGGCGCTGTACCATTTTGTTAACATTGTCTCGTCGCCAGTCGCCAAGGCTAAGTGTACCACCAGCTGCTTTATATGCAGCGTAGGTTTTCTCATCGGGGAAAGGTTGTCCCTCAATAGGATATGGATAGAAATAATCATCTAAGTGAATGCCATCAACATCGTAGCGCTTCACTACATCGAGAATTACGTTATACGCCCTATCTTGAACTATTTTTAGTCCTGGGTCCATCCAGCGTTGTGTTTTCCACAAATAAACGCATTCTGGATTGGTAGCTGCGATGTGCGGACGGACTGTTTTCGCAGGGTCAGTGGAAGTGCTAGCGCGGTAAGGGTTAAACCAAGCATGGAGTTCAATATTGTGCTTATGACATTCTGCGATCGCAAACGCTAAAGGATCATAAAATGGTTCTGGTGCTTTCCCTTGAGTTCCTGTAATCCAAGCACTCCAAGGCTCTAATTTAGATTCATACAAAGCGTCTCCCTCTGGTCGCACCTGGAAAATCAGAGCATTGAAGTTTAGCGCTTGTAATTTAGTAATAATCTCGGTAAGTTCAACTTTTTGTTCAGCAACAGAAAGTCCCGGTTTGGAAGGCCAATCACCATTCCACACAGATACTACCCATGCCCCCCGGAATTCCCGGCTATGATTTACCCTAACGCTACCGATAGGTGTAGGTGTCGGTGTTGGCGTTGGTATTGGAATTGGTGTCGGTGTTGGCGTTGGCGTTGGTATTGGAATTGGTGTCGGTGTTGGCGTTGGTGCTGGTGTCGGTGTCGGCGTTAATATTGGTGGCTGTACTAGGTAACTAGAGGCAATTTTTTCTGCCTGACCTAAATACACCAAAGCTTGATAAATAATCACTGCCACATCTGCACGAGTGGCTGCAAGATTAGGATTGAGTAATTTGATATTTGGGAAACTAACCACCAATCCAGCACTGGTGGCAATAGCTACGTGATTTCTACCATACTCAGGAATCTGAACAGAATCCTGATAAATTTGTGAGAGTTTTGAGAGGAGGTCAGGTTTAACCTTGGTGGCAATTTCTAAGCCTCCTACCAAGGAAACCAAGACTTCTATTCTAGTAATTCGGTTAGCAGAACGGAAAGTTTTATCAGGAAACCCGCTAATAAATGCTTTTTCGTAGGCTGTTTTGATGGCGGCTGCTGCCCAATAATTTGTGGGTACATCAACAAAGGGAACATACTGCCGCTTCTTGGAAACTGTCCCAAATGCGTTAGCGATAATAGCAGCAAATTCAGCACGGGTAAGTGAATTATCGGGGCGATAAGTGCCATTAGGCAACCCATTGACAATACCGCGTTGGGCTAAGGCTGTAATAAATGAGCGTGCCCAATGGTTTTGAATATCCGAGAATGGAGTAGCAATAGATACCATTGTTAATTGCAGCTAGCTGGCCTTGATTTTGATTTCCTTAGTTAATTTAGCAATTTTGTTGGCGTAGGTATAGCCAGCCGTAGGCATCACTGCTGCAATGTCTTGTAAACTTTGACTACTCAAGTTTGGGAATGGGGCATTGGGCATTGGGCATTGGGCACAAGAGGCAGAGGGGCAGAGG
>CAXUOL010000838.1:0-3211 GCA_964252435.1 uncultured Nostoc sp. | reverse complement strand
TAACTCTTAACTCCTAACTCTTAACTCCTAACTCCTAACTCCTAACTCCTAACTCTTAACTCTTAACTCCTAACTCTTAACTCTTAACTCCCAATGCCCAATGACAAATAAATGACAAATGACTAAAAAATGAACTTTATATCAATTTTCTATGGGCTGTTTCTGTTGAGTGTGTTAGGAATTTACTGGTCTTTAGCACAACATAAATTGCGATTGTGGACTCTGCTAATTGCTAGTTTGGTTTTCTATGCCTCTTTGCACATCCAATACATACCATTACTATTAGCATTGACGTTTATCAATTTCCGTATAGGGCTGGAAATTGGTAACAACACATCACCAGGAAAACATTCTCTTGACTGGCAAATTTCTAATGAAGAGTGGCAATTTGCTCAAGTTGATTGGAATCGTCGCCGTTTAAAGATTTTGTGGCTGGGCATAAGTATAAATGTTTTACTGCTATTAGCTTTTAAGTATTTTACCCCTTTATTCAAGTTTGTTTTTCATGTCCAAACAAACTCACAAGATAGCTCTTTTAAATTAATTGCACCCTTGGGAATTTCATTTTTCACCTTTGAATGTATTGCTTATTTAATAGATGTATATCGCGGTGCCACTGCTAGTGATAATTTCCTCAAATTTGCTACATACAAATTATTCTTCGCTAAACTGATTTCAGGGCCGATTACGCGCTACCACAACTTAGCAAATCAATTTCATACACTAGAATTACCCAGTACCAATAGAGTCGCAGAAGCGCTGTGGTTGATTGCTAGGGGCGCAGTTAAAAAAGGTATTTTTGCAGACCACTTGGGAATTTTTGTAGATTTATGTTTTGGTAATTTGCAACGGGCGGGTAGTACCGATTTGTGGTTAGCTACATTCGCTTATGGCTTGCAGTTATATTTAGATTTCAACGGTTACGTAGACATTGCCCGTGGTAGTGCTATGCTTTTCGGCTTAGTTCTACCTGAAAATTTCGACTTTCCTTATTTCAGCACCAATATTTCCGAATTTTGGCGGCGCTGGCATATCACTCTAGGAGATTGGCTACGTAACTATGTCTACTTTCCTTTGGGTGGTTCCCGTCGGGGTTTAGTCCGTACCTGCTGGAATTTATTTATTGTGATGCTAATTGCTGGTATCTGGCACGGTGCTGCTTTGGGTTATGTCGTTTGGGGTATAATCCACGGATTAGCTTTGGTGGTTCATCGACTTACAGATTCTATAAGCGATCGCTTTGAAAATCTAGAACAATTCTGGCAAAATCCTTTGGGTATCTTTGTCGCTTGGTTCTTAACTCAACTGATGGTTTTTACCTCTTGGATTTGGTTCCGTCTACCTAACCTCCAAGATTCTTCTTTGGTAATTCGGCATCTTTGGGGTTATCCGGCTGACGCCCAGTTTGCTGAAAAGGTCTATGTGGAAGCCTTAAATATGAGCCAATCCCAACTCGCTTGGGTACTTCTAGGTTTAGCTGCCCTTATGTCTATAGTCTATGCCTTCAATCGAATGCTGAAGTTAGAGTTTAACTGGCCTCTTAAGCTTGTCTTCGTCCCTCTATGTTTCTACGCTGTTTGGTTATTAGCTCCTGAAGGCAGTTTGCCCTACATCTACTTTGATTTTTAACCGAACCATCAGACAACATAGAACTTATTATCTCGTTACAAATCGACAAGACTTAAAATGTTTATCATGGGCTAATTGTAAAGAAGTATAAAGGTAGATAACTAAGCGATCGCGTCATTGAAAGTGATAGCTAGTTTATTGTTGAAATAGTTGAAAAAGCCTCAATTCATTACTTATTTATAGTAGAAAAACTTTACAGTTCGATGAGCTTGTTAAAGAATTATATTACAGAATATTAAGTCACAGTTTGCGTCAAAGTAAATTCATGTAGACTGTATTTCAACAGGCGAAAATAAAACCGCTTGTTCCATATTTAACAACCCATAGCACTTATAAAACAATGACCACAACCTTACAACGGCGCTCCGGCGCTAACGTATGGGATCGCTTTTGCGAGTGGATCACCAGCACCGACAACCGCATATACATCGGTTGGTTTGGTGTTCTCATGATCCCAACCCTACTAGCTGCTACAACCTGCTTCGTAATTGCTTTCATCGCTGCTCCTCCCGTGGACATTGATGGCATCCGCGAACCAGTTGCAGGTTCTTTGATCTACGGAAACAACATCATCTCTGGTGCAGTTGTTCCTTCTTCAAACGCCATCGGCTTGCACTTCTACCCAATCTGGGAAGCTGCTTCCTTAGATGAGTGGTTGTACAACGGTGGACCTTACCAATTGGTAATTTTACACTTCTTGCTCGGTTGCGCCGCCTACCTTGGTCGTCAGTGGGAACTTTCTTTCCGCTTAGGTATGCGTCCTTGGATCTGCGTAGCTTACAGCGCACCTTTGGCTTCCGCTACCGCAGTATTCTTGATCTACCCAATCGGTCAAGGTTCATTCTCTGATGGTATGCCTTTGGGTATCTCTGGAACCTTCAACTTCATGATCGTGTTCCAAGCAGAACATAACATCTTGATGCACCCCTTCCACATGTTAGGTGTGGCTGGTGTATTCGGCGGTTCATTGTTCTCAGCAATGCACGGTTCTCTAGTAACTTCTTCCTTGGTGCGTGAAACCACCGAAACCGAATCCCTTAACTACGGTTACAAATTCGGTCAAGAAGAAGAAACCTACAACATCGTTGCAGCCCACGGCTACTTCGGTCGTTTGATCTTCCAATACGCTTCCTTCAACAACAGCCGTTCACTGCACTTCTTCCTCGCAGCATGGCCTGTCGTCGGTATCTGGTTCACCGCCTTGGGTGTCAGCACAATGGCGTTCAACTTGAACGGTTTCAACTTTAACCAATCAATCATTGACTCCCAAGGTCGCGTCATCAGCACCTGGGCAGATGTAATCAACCGCGCTAACTTGGGTATGGAAGTAATGCACGAGCGTAACGCTCACAACTTCCCCTTAGACTTAGCTGCTGGTGAAGTTGCTCCTGTAGCAATGACTGCTCCTGCTATCAACGGTTAATACTTCAGTATTAGCTAAATAAAAAGCGCCCTCCAGAAATGGGGGGCGCTTTTTTTTGTTAGATTCAAGCTACAACTCCTGTGATGAGGAATCAGGTAATGACGGCTTCTGTGGAACATGGCTTAAATAATAGCGCTTTTATCCCTCCCTTAGAAAGTG
>CAXUOL010000837.1:0-3214 GCA_964252435.1 uncultured Nostoc sp. | reverse complement strand
ACAAATATACAACATTAACTACTCAATCTGAATAGGCATATTTGGTTTGGGTGATTTTGATTGCCAATAAAGGCAAAAAATTAAATGCTTATCCGAGAGGAATTACAAAATTCGATCAAAGTAAGTATCTGAACAAAGTTATTCAGGAAACAACACATTATCAATAACATGGATAACACCATTGTCAGCTTCCACATCCGAAGTCACAATGTAAGCATCATTCACCTTAACATCATTCTCAGTATTAACTTTGATATCGTTTCCTTGGGTTGTTGTTAGCTTTTGCAATTGAACTAAATCAGTCGCATTAATCTTGCCAGAAACCAGATGGTATTCTAAAACCTTTCTTAACTTAATCACATCCTGTAGGAGTTCTTCTACGGCTCCTGATGGAAGCTTGGAAAAGGCTTCGTCTGTTGGGGCAAAGACAGTAAATGGCCCATCTCCCTTAAGTGCAGTATCAAGACCAGCGGTAGTAATAGCTGTTACCAAGGTGTTGAAAGAACCCGCATTAATTGCAGTATCTATAATATCTGGCATCTGATGTCACCTCAATTGTGCGAAAACTTGATGTTAAGAGATTTAGCACATAAGTGTATGTTTAGACTATAGGTCAATCCTCTGCCACTGCCGACCATCGCGCACCAACAAATCATCTGCTGCCGATGGTCCCCATGAGCCTGCTGCGTAGTTGGGAAAGTTTTCAGGTGATGTGCTTGCCCAAGCCTCTAAAATGGGGGTGACGACTCTCCAGCCCAGCTCTACGTTGTCCGATCGCTGAAACAAAGTCGCATCACCAATCATGCAGTCGTATAGCAAAGTTTCATAACCAGTACTCTGGATCTTTCCAAAGTAGTCAGTGTAGCAAAAGTCCATTTCCACCGCATCCATTGTCATAGCGGGGCCAGGCACCTTTGCCCCAAATTGGAGGTGAATTCCTTCCTGTGGTTGAATGCGGATGGTTAAGAAATTAGGCGTGAGACGCTCAATTGAGGTTTGGCGAAATAATAGTGAAGGTACTTGCTTAAACTGAATTGCAATTTCAGTCACACGTTTAGCCAAACGCTTGCCCGTTCGGAGATAAAACGGCACCCCTGCCCAGCGCCAGTTGTCGATGTTTAGCTTTAAGGCAGCATAAGTTTCAGTGGTAGAGTCTGACGCAACTCGTGGCTCTGAGCGATAAGCAGGCACTTGGGTATCCTTCACTGTTCCTGCACCATATTGTCCTCGTACAGTATGAGTTTGCACAGTTTCAGCAGTGAGGGGAATGATGGACTTCAATAGTTTTGACTTTTCATCACGCACCTCATCGGCTGAAAACGAGACAGGCGGTTCCATCGCCGTCATTGCCAGCAGTTGAAACAGATGGTTTTGCACCATGTCGCGCACTGCGCCTGTACCTTCATAGAAGTTGCCTCTGCCTTCGACTCCAACCGTTTCGGCTACGGTAATCTGTACGTGATCGATATGTTCACGATTCCAAATCGGTTCAAACAAGCCATTACCAAACCGAAACACCAGAATGTTTTGTACAGTCTCTTTGCCCAGGTAATGATCGATGCGGTAAATCTGTTTTTCCTGAAGGACAGCACCAATGGATTTATTCAGAGTACGAGCCGAGTCCAAGTCATGCCCAAACGGTTTCTCGATGATAACTCGCCGCCAGCGATCGCTATCTTCGCGGACTAATCCTGCCGCGCCAAGCTGCGTAATGATGTCGCAAAAGAAGTTAGAGGCAGTTGCCAGGTAGAACAAATAGTTTCCCTGAGTGCCACAGTCTTGATCGACTTGAGTGAGTAAGTCTTGTAACTGATGGTAAGTGTCAGCTGACTGAAACTCACCAGCAAGATAGTACAGTCGCTGCTCAAGCGTTTGCCAGAGATGATCCTCTACGGGAACCGTTGCGAACTCATGAATGTCTTGGGCGAGTTTGCTACGAAAATCGTCCTGACTCATTGAAGTGTGTGCGACTCCAACGATCGCAAATTCCGGCGGTAGCAAATTGCTTTGTTTGAGGTTGTAGAGGGCGGGAAGCAGCAGACGCTTGGTTAAATCTCCCGCTGCTCCAAAGATAACGATCGCACAGGGTTCTACCGGACGGATTGAGGCTTCAACAGGAACCTGGGGCGTGGTAGCAGCCGTCATGATAAAATCTCCGCATGTTCTTCAAGATGTCCACCAAACTATAGCGTATTGTAAACAGCAGTTTATCTGGAAACATCGTGATGACTTATAAAGTATTGCAAGCCACGTCGCAACTCTTAGAGACGCTCTTGCTAGCAAGATCCCCAAAGGGGTACGCTCCGAATTCACTAAAGGTAGGAAGCATCAGTTTAGTGAAATCTATGTTCCTGTAGAGGTTTTATGAGTCTAATTCTTCCCAAACGCACCCTATCCCGTCGTCAGTTACTGCAAGTATCTGGACTTTCAGGGGTAGGCTTTCTTCTTGGTGGCTGTGGAACAAATTTGTTCTCAGATAATCTGCGGCAAATATCTGAGCCACTAAACCAAAGTCTTGAAGCACTCCTATTAACTCAAAAACCTATACCTGAATTTCCTATCAATGCCATAGAAGCAGATAAATTGCTGGTAAATACCTTTGACTTCACCCCGCAAATTGATCCGGTGCAGTTTCGCTTAATAATTGATGGTGAGGTCAATAATGCGATGCAATTGAGTATGGCAGATATTCAAAAACTTCCCTTGACTTCAATGGTGATTCGCCATGTCTGTGTTGAAGGCTGGGCTGCGATCGTTCAATGGGGAGGCGTGCGATTACGAGACTTAGTAGCGCTAGTACAGCCTAAGTCAAACGTCCGCTATGTCTACTTCAAATCTGCTGATGGCTACTATGAAAGCTGGGATTTAGCTTCTGCTATACATCCCCAAACTCTCATGGCTTATCAAAAGAATGGACAACCCTTATCAGTTGATAATGGTGCGCCGATGCGCCTAGCATCCCCAATTAAACTGGGCTACAAGCAGAGCAAGTGGGTAACTCAAATTACATTTGTCAGCAATTTATTGCCTACTAAAGGCTATTGGGAAGATCAGGGCTATGAGTGGTTTGCAGGGCTATAAGGGAGGCAAAAAGCTAATCTATATCGGGTTCAACGCCTAGCGATCGCAATTGTGCAATCAAGCGTTCAGCCCTTTGTCTTTCTTGTTCAGCCCTTTGTTTTTCTTGTTCAGCCCTTTGTTTTTCTTGTTCAGC
>CAXUOL010000836.1:0-3227 GCA_964252435.1 uncultured Nostoc sp. | reverse complement strand
TTGTAGGACGATGTGCTAGGCTTGTCTCGATTACTTGCAAATCAGGAAAACTCAGGACTGCGACAGCAGCACGGCTAATTGTGCCATCAGCTTCAAAACCCATATCCACTCCAGCAACATACTGGATAGGTTCTTGCAGGTGATCTTCAGTAATTACTTGATTTTGCAGCGTTTCTTGGATAACTATGGCTTCTTCTAGCGTCGAAGGCCAGGCATGATTTCGATAAAATTTCATACTGAAAATTAAAATTAAACTGATTAATATTAATCCTGTTAATTTGGCAACCACAAAAACAAGAGTTTTTGATGTTGATGCAGGGAAAATATATTTTTGCGAAAGTCTGTGAAAGACTATCTTTATACTAAATATTTTAGTCCAAGTTAGCTGATATCTTGCATCATAATGTTACTTAAGGCTGTCAAGAGGGAATCCTGAGAATATAAGTTTATTTTTCTAGATTTTCTCTTTTACTGGTTATGACACAGCCAAATATTCTAAAACTTGCAAAACAGGGAGATGCAGAAGCGATCGCATCTCTGATGAATCGCCACCTACACCCCAAAGGAATCGCTGCAAAGGTTACTTTCCAAGATGCTTGCTTGGAGGTAATGCTAGAATCTGCCGAAGTACCAAATCAGCAAATTTTAGTTGCATTTATCCGCAAAGGGTTAACGGCTTTAGGGGCTGCATCTATTGAAAGAGTGAAAGTTTATGGACAACAAACGGGTAAGGAGTTTCCAGCTTGGAGTAAAGAGTTTGATTTGGGCATGGCAGAAGCTGATTTAGAAGCAGTAGATAATGAACAGTCTGCTAATAATCCTCAAATTCTAAGTATTTGTATTAACTTAAGTGGCGATACTGCACAGGGATTAAAAAACCAAGATTTTGAATTTATTGCTAATCAAATCAGCACTGATATTTTATCCTCTTGTACTGACGTTTTTATCCAAAAAGTAAGCATTAGTAATGGTAGCTCTGTGATTATAAAGGAACGCTAGTGTTAAATTATCCTTATGCAGAGGTGCAGGGAAAATTCTAAAATCGTGATTTTTGCAAAAATTATAATAAATACAACAGAATTTTAAATATAGGGCTGTAAAATTCCTACAAATGTTGCTTTTGCCTATGAATGGGGAACCCTGAGATAGAAGATATTATCTCAGATTTTCGGATTTATGGGTTATGACACAGCCGAATCTTTTAGAACTTGCTAAACAGGGAGATGCACAGGCTCGCATCTCTGATGAACCGTCAATTACAACCCAAGGGCATCACTGTAAAAGTAGCCCTCAAGGATTCTTGCTTACAGGTGATGTTAGAATCTGCCCAAGCACCAAATCAGCAAGCCTTAATTGCATTTATCCGTAAAGGTATAACTGGCTTAGTTGAATGAGAACTTGGTAGCTCATGGGCGAGGCGGAATGCCAAGTTTGTGTTGTAGGGTTGCCAAGGCTTCCTCAGCAGGAATTCCTTCACCGTGCTCAAATTCATCTAGTCCTTTACGAATACCTACTATTGTTTCTAAGTAATCAATGCGTTCTAAGAGTTCTCTGTATGTGGCTAGGGGCTGTTTTGGGGCTGTTTTGAGTGATTTCAAAAATTCAAGTAGATCCTCTAGCAGTTCGTTTGGAGTGTTGTCAATTTCTTGTAATAGCAATTCTTTGATCGTCATTACAGTTAATAGATGAGATTGATGTTTCTAGTATAGCGATCGCACCTCAAAGCTAAACTAGAAAAAGCAGTGCGACGCCGAATAGCCCGTCGTAGACATCGCTCAACTATCCGTATCAAAATAAAACCCTATGAAAACTAAAACATTAACTGCCATTCTTCACAAAGAAGAAGACATGTATGTTGCTGAATCTCCTGAAGTCGGCACAGTTGACCAAGGTGAAACAATTGAAGAAGCTCTTGCTAATCTTAAAGAAGCTACAAGGCTATATCTACAAGAATGTCCTTTGCTTGACATTACTCCTGATGAAATGCGATATTCTGACACTAATGAAGATAAATTATCATGCTTAATGGACTCAGGCAACAGGCGATCGTCAAACCTGGTGGTGTAGTAGAAATCTGTTCTCCAGAACTTCCAGCAGGTGCAACTGTCGAGGTGATAGTACTTATGGAGTCACCCGCAAAGCATTCTGAAAAGCCTCTAACTAGCTTTATCGGATCTGCTAAAGGCAGTTTTGCCACAACAGAAGAAGTCGATCAGTTTATTCGCCAAGAACGAGATGCATGGGAATTCTAGATGCTATTCAAGGCACAAAGGTATACCTTGATACCAACATTTGGATCTATACTTTAGAGTTAAATAGTTTGATTGCTTTAAATCAGCATCCCTTTTACGGTATGGTTTTACTCGCTATCATGTAGATACAATTGTATGCCTACCGCACAACAGGCTCTTGCCTGCGTCAGAGTGTGCCAAATGCTCTCAAATGGGTATCAACCTATTCATGTGTTTCGGTACAACCAAAACACCAAGACTGTGTTTATCCTTGTCGGTATGACTGAGAGCCTAGAGATTCTAATTTTTCCGATGGGTCAATGGGGGTTTAACGATGACGAAGCCCAACTTTAGCAAAATGTCTCGACAAGAACTTAGAGCATATATTTTAGCTCATCGTGAAGATGATGAGGCGATTGAGGCATTAATCAAACAGAGAAATTCTAATAGTCCGACATATCCATTCCCTCAGACTAACGAGGATTTGAGGGCAATGGAAGAGATACTCAAGAAAAAACTGGGTAGTACTGGAGAGGCTGTCTAATCAGTTGAAAGGTTTGACGATGGGTTCAGATAGTGAAATCTTGCAGATATTACAACTTACTAATCACACTGATAATATTGTGCCGCTTGCGACATATTAAATTGTAATAGCTTTTCCTCTGCCAACTCGTATGCCAAACTCGGCTTAAAAGGCGAAATATTCAAACTGCGAATAATTTCTCCTGCTACAGCCTTTGCTAGTAACGGTGGTACAGAATTACCAACTTGTCGAAATCCGTGCCATTTGGTTACATGAAATCTAAACCAATCGGGGTAAGAATGCAATCTCGCCGCTTCCCTGACGGTGATACACCGCGGCGTAGATGGATGAATCGGTCTTGGAGATGTGAAAGAACCCCTATACTTATCTGTTCCGGCTCTTAAAGTATTACAGACACCAGCAGGATGTAGCTTATAAAAACGACTAATTTTTTCTCTCTCGCCTTGTTGAGT
>CAXUOL010000835.1:0-3230 GCA_964252435.1 uncultured Nostoc sp. | reverse complement strand
AACCTGGAAAGTCGAACGTAAAAGTCTTTATACACTTTCACAAAATACACCTTGGTTAGGACAACAGTTGAAGGGTCATGTTGTGCAAACCTGGTGTTGAAAAAGCGTACTTAAAACTACGGAATATAACTAATCCCCTAAAAGATTCAATAGATTCCCTTACTCCCTGAATTACTATAGTACTGCATCTAAAACCGTTTGTAATTGCTCTTTTGCTTGTTGCAGATTTTTTTCTGCTTGTTTGGATTCTGTAATATCCTCGGAAATACACAACAGGTATTCGGGTTGTTGATCTTTGTCATACAAAGGAATTTTAGTCGTGTGTAAAATTCTTCTACCAAAACTAGGGCTGTCAATAGGTTCTTCAGAGATATCTTGAGGTACACTGCTAGCAAAAGTTTCTAGGTCTTTTTGGCAGAAAGAGTCTGCTTGTTCTTTTGGGAATAATTCGTAATCTGTTTTGCCAATAGCCTGCTCTGCTGTAATGCCAAAAATATTTTCGCAGGTATGATTCCAAAGCTTGAATGTCCCAAAACTTTCTGGTTTAGCATCTTTAACAAAGACGGCTACAGGCAGGTTATTAATCATCGACTGTAAAAAGTTGCGAGTCTGCTGGAGTTCCTCTTGTGCTTTTCGGCTTTCAGTAATGTCAATCCCTGTACAGACGATATAATCAACTTGATTATCCTGATTAAGTAAGACTTTATTTGACCAAGAAATTAAGCGGCGATCGCTATCCTTAGTAACTAAAGAAGTTTCGTAACGTTGAGGAAATTCTCTATCGGCTAAATTTTGAAAAATATCTTTGATACGTTTTGTTGTTTCAGGTAATAGCAGCACATCCCAAACAAATCTTCCTTTAACTTCATCAAATGTGTAACCCGTAGCTTGTTCGCAAGTATAATTAAAGCGAATAATTTTTCCCTGAAAATCTAATACAATAACTAAAGCATCTGCTAGATTCAAAATAGCAGAAACAAAATTACGCTCCAATCGCAGTTCTGCTTCTATTTTCTGGCGTTCTACAAGTTTAACTCGTGTATGATTGTAAAGTTCGGCTTGTAGAATAGAAACTGCCAGCAGACTGGTAGGAGTAACCAATCCAATTAATTCTCCTTGATCCCCAACAATAGGCAGATGGCAAATTCGATTTTGCCTCAGCAAATGTAACGCAGTAAAAACGTCTTTAAAATCTTTTAACCTCAATGTTATTAACTCTCTGCTCATCACTTGGGCAACAGTGATACCCTCTATATTTTTACCTTGTGCTGTCAGCTTAATTAAATCTCGTTGCGTAATTATCCCCACCAACTGCGAATTTTCTATAACTAAAACACAACTGGTGGCTTGAGATGTGTTGCTAGCTATATCTTTACCTGAGTTGCTCAAACAATTGCTATCTTTGATTGCCAAGCTATCATGATTACCTGATGCTTCATTGATTAGTGCAATCACATCTGGAAGCATAATCTCAGAGCTAATAACAAGCGGATGACGAATGATTGTCTGTTGTAAATTATCAGAAATGAGAGAGTTAATAAACATTATCTCTAGATGCCTGGAATAAAATTATCTCTAAAAAAGATGCAAGTAATATTTTTGCTTATAATGAATCAAAAAGCATCAGTATTTTTTATGATTATTTTCTTCTAATTTTTTATTGAAATTTTATATTATTTGTAATAAACTCCATACATTTTTCAATATGGAGTTTTTAAGTAGAGTATATTATTGTCTCATAGCTTAAGTTATCAGCTTTTCCTTGATTTCAACAAACTACGGTTTTCAAGGTAGATTCAGCTAAACCGTAATCCAAGCAATATTCATAATACCAACCCTTGCGATCGCACCATGTTCAGGATATTAGCGATGATGCAAGGCTTATGACATCTCCTCAAGAACCTCATCAGTCATCTTACAGCTATTTTCAGGTAAATAGACCACGCGGTAGGGGCGCAATGCCTTGTGCCCCTACGACAGGTGTGGTTCAAATACATGAAAACTGCTGTAATTTGGCTTTCCCCTTTCAAGCAGCGTATTCTTGTTTTACTTGGGTTCCTGGCTACTATTTATACTCAACTTGGTGGTCAATCGTTTACTCTTGAGTAGCCTTTCTTTTAACTCCCGAAGAAATGGGCGAACCGGGAGTCATAACTCTTCACTTTTAACTTTTGTGAGCAGACCTTCACAAGCATCGATCAGTAAATCAATGACCTGATTAAATCCTTCTTGACCACCGTAATAGGGATCTGGAACTTCCTTTAGAGTGTGTCGAGAGCAAAACTCGCATATCAAACGCACTTTATGTTGATATTGCTTAGTGTAATCAAGAGTGAGGATGTTCTCATAATTTTCTTGATCCATAGCCAAAATCAAATCAAAGTCTTGAAAGTCTGACTTTTGAAACTGGCGTGCTCGACCACGCAGTTTAATTCCCAACTTAGTAGCAGCCGCAGCACTCATACGTCTGTCAGGTGGGCTACCAACGTGATAGCTAGATGTACCAGCAGAGTCACAGAGGATGCGTACGCCTTTGGGGTCGGCGGAGTCATCGCTCAAGCCAGCCTGCTCAATTAGATGATTCATGATATTTTCTGCCGATGGCGATCGGCAGATGTTACCTAAGCAGACAAACAGCAACTTGTAAGGCATAGATTTTCTTTGTCAATAGTCAATAGTCATTTGTCCTTTGTCCTTTGTCATTTATCCTTTGCAAATGACCAATGACCAATAACCAATGACTAATGACCAATGACTAATGACCAATGACTAAAATCCAGGTAACTCCAACCCACTGGTTAATTCTTCCATACGTTCTCGCATTGTTGCTGTGGACTTGTTGTAGGCTTCTTTCATTGCCACTGTTACAAGATCAGAAAGTACTTCTGCACCTTCTGCTAAAGCATCTGGAGAAATTTCTACCCGCTTGGGTTCTTGGTTCCCACTGACAATCACCTTCACAAGACCACCGCCAGATTCTCCTTGAATCTCCATTTGCTCCAATTCTTCTTGGAGTCGCTTTGCGCCTTCTTGAACTTGCTGTGCTTTCTTAAAAGCTTCGGCTAATTCTTTCATTTTTCCTAAGCCAAAGCCGAATCCCTGTCCTTTTCCTGTCATAATTATTTGTACGCGTGTGCGTTGAATAACAAATCAAATTCAATTATAGATGCGGTAAGTAATTTGCCTCTTTTTTTACCAATAATTAATGCTTCATAGAATGGGGCATGGGG
>CAXUOL010000834.1:0-3234 GCA_964252435.1 uncultured Nostoc sp. | reverse complement strand
AGACTTGTGTTCTGAACGAATAGACTTGTGTTCTGAACGAACAGACTTGTGTTCTGAACGAACAGACTTGTGTTCTGAACGAATAGACTTGTGTTCTGAACGAACAGACTTGTGTTCTGAACCAAAACTATCAAAATTCTTCCAGGTGCTTTGATTATCGTGGACAAAACTGTAGCAGAGGCGATCGCCTCTGCTAATACCATTTTGGATTTTAATATAGTGATGATGGCATTGGTCACTCCTCATTCCCAAACCACCAAGGGTCATTAGTCGCGTTAGTTTTAATCAACATAGCTTTTTTTCGCATGAACCGTTTTAGCGCCGCTGCACCCATGCGTGACTGTCCCAAACCGGAGAATTTGAAGGCGTTTTTCTCCCCCTCATGCATGATGGCGGTGAGTCCAGCATCGTTGATACTAATAGCACCTGCATCTATCTGATAGGCAACTTCTAAAGCTTCTGTTTCTGAGGCAAATACAGCAGCACTTAATCCATAGATTGAGTCATTGGCTAAAGAAACTGCTTCACCTACTGTGGAAAAAGGCATGACTGGCATAATCGGGCCAAAAGTCTCTTCGGTCATGACTTTCATGGAATGATTAACTTGGGTAAGCACCGTTGGACGACACCACCAACCCCCACCTAAATCTTCGATTGCACCGCCGCAGTGAATTACTGCTCCTTTTTCAACTGCATCTAGGAGATGATCGCTAATAACGGCTGCTTGTCTTTCGGCGATAATCGGCCCAATTTCTCCACTTTCGACTGTGGGATAGGCTAGCTCAAGGCGATGTGCTTTGGCTACTAGTTGATGGTAAAACTTTTCAAATATCGAGTCTGCAACGTAAATTCGCTCAATTGATAGGCATGACTGTCCGGTGTTGACGACGGAACTCCACAATATTGCTGAGGTTGCTAATTCTAAGTTGGCTGATTCTAAAACGATCGCCGGATCTTTTCCTCCTAATTCCAAAAAAGCTGGAATAAATTGTTTTGCAGCAGCTTGTGCAACTTTTCTCCCCGTCGCTACACTGCCTGTAAAGCATACCAAATCTACATTTTCAATCAAAACAGATCCCGTTGCACCTGCTCCTTCCACAAAAGTTAATACCTCGTGCAGTTTGGGAACGGTATTGAGTGCTGTAATCAGTGGTGCTACGAAGCGGGGAGTGATTTCACTGGGTTTGACAATGACAGCACAACCTGCCAACAATGCCGGAATGGTATCAACAGTAGACAGTGACAACGGAAAATTCCACGGACTAATTACCCCAACTAGGGGATAAGGAACGGATGTTTGTTGCAAGGCAATAAAGGGGATGGCTGTATTTTTTGCCGATTCTTGCAGTAATTCCGGCGCTAACCGACACCAGCGATCAATGCTGGAGAGGAAAGAATCTATTTCTAATACCGAGGTTGACAATCTTCCTGTATCATTTACCAAAGCTTCCGTGAGGCGATCGCGTCCAGATAATATCGCATCCTTCCACTGCTGTAAAGCTTCAATTCTCCCCTCTAAGCCCAACTTCTGCCAGCGAACTTGTGCCCGACGCGTGCGTTTACATTGCTGTACCACCAACTTTGGAGGCGGCGGGATAATTACGTAGTCAAATTTGCCAGTTCGGGGATTGCGGACTTCTATTGGTTTTGTCATTTGTCATTTGTCATTTCACATATCGCTCAGGGCTGTTCAAAATCATATCCAACACCTCAAGGTAAAATTGGGTATTGATGAAGTTGAGCAAAAAGATATCAACTCTCGCATCGCCCTTTGTATGAAAGCAATTCAGAAAAAATTATTATCATTTTGATTTAGGTTATGATCCTTTATGCGATCAGCACAAATTAAGTATCTATTCTAATCAGCTTTAGCATGATGATTGTGGTTATATTCGGGAAACCAGTTTTCATCTAAAATTTGCTCTAAAGAACCAATGGGTATCAAATCGTAGCCTTGGGCTGCTAATACTCCATACTCAGTATCCATCATGCCAAGGTTATGAATTTCAGTTAGAGTGCAATACCAGAAATATTCCTTAAGTTTGAACTAAAGCTTACTGAAAGAATGAGGTTTTAATTTACCAAGTCACTGAGAATATACGAGATATTCATCAATCTCCAAATTCTCAGCCCTAGAAATTGATTATTAGTGAAGGGAAAAGATAGCTAAAACTAAAGCAACAGACATTCTTTCATTAATTGAAGCAGTTGAAGAAGAATTCAGAAGTCTGGTCATGTTATAGCGATCGCTCAATAAAAAAGGCAGATAGATCACTGTCGGTTCAATTAAAATTACTGCCGACAATAATCTATTCTGCCTGATGAACAACTAAAACAAATTAAGGATAAAGACCTCTGTCAGTTAGTGCCTGCGCGACTCTACCTACCCCCAGTGTGTAAGCTGCTAACCTTAAAGAAATTTGCCGCACCTCCGACTGATGAATCACCTTGCGGTACGCTTGTACCATTAAATGTTCCATTTCGCGGTTGACACGCTCCTCATCCCAAAATACGTAAGAAAGACCCTGCACCCACTCTAAATAACTCACCACCACACCGCCAGCATTCGCCAAGATGTCCGGTAGGACTGTCACACCCCGTGCCTCTAATACCAAGTTAGCTTCAAGAGTAACCGGGCCATTAGCTGCTTCTGCCACAATCTGCGCTTGCACCTGATTCACATTTTCTTCAGTGATTTGGTTCTCTAAAGCCGCTGGTATTAAGACATCACAGGGTAAAGTTAATAAATCTGCATTGCTAATTGCTACAGATTGTGGGAAACCCGCAATACTCTTGCGATTTTCAGCAGCGTAGACTTTCAACTTGGGAATATCAAGACCAACTTCAGAGAATATTCCCCCAGGACTAGTTGAAACCGCGATAATTTTCGCGCCTGCTTCATATAATAATTCTGCTGCGGCACAGCCGACGTTACCGAAACCCTGAATAGCTACTCGCACTCCTGCTAAGGATTTACCTCGATCTGCTAGCGCCTCACGTACAGTAATCATCACGCCACGTCCAGTTGCCATTTCTCGCCCTAGAGAACCACCAATCGATAGGGGTTTTCCAGTTACAACTCCTGGTACAGCATGACCAACATTTACAGAGTAAGTGTCCATCATCCAAGCCATCTCACGGGCAGAAGTACCCATATCTGGCGCAGGAATATCTACGGAAGGCCCAATATCTTTAATCAACTCGCTGATATAACGGCGGCTGATTCGCTCTAAT
>CAXUOL010000833.1:0-3238 GCA_964252435.1 uncultured Nostoc sp. | reverse complement strand
TCTCAAAGCGATACTCCACCAGAAACTACGCTCAAAAAATTGGTTGCCTTGACAAATGGCCCGTTATACTACCAACTTATGGCATCTGATAAAGCTGGGATGCTAGCCGAAGGTAGAAAAGCTTTCGAGATTATTGGTTCGCAAACAATTTTGAAGATTCCCGCAACACCGTTAGGGTTTGAAGTGGTGGCGAGTCTATCGCCAGAGATTACCTGTTCGGTGACAGCGATTTATAGTGCAGCACAGGCAGCAGTAGCACGGGAAGCAGGAGCTAAAATTGCCATAGCTTATGTAAATCGAGCTACCCGATTGTTAGGTGACGGTATTGCCTTAGTACGGGATATGGCTAGCGTACTCAAAGGTAGTGATACGGAAATCTTGGCAGCTAGTATCAAATCTCCTGAAGAAGCAGCCGCATCGTTGCAAGCCGGGGCACATCATTTGACTTTACCACTGGCAATGTTGCAGGCGATCGCAACTCATGAATTCTCACAAAAAACCGTTGAAGAATTCGCTAAAGGAGGCATTGGTTTAAGTAATTCGTAATGACGCTCCTGCGTCGCTAACGCTGCGCTAACGTAATTCGTATGTGTTCAGTAAGTGAATTTAGCTAAACTATAAAAATCAAATTTACTCAACATCTCCAAAAATGTGAATACCGCAGGCACTTGCAGGGCATTAGATAAAGTTGCAGTTGCGATGACTCTTTCGAGTGGTGCTGGTAAACTGTATACCTGCACCTTTGGGGGAATGGGTACAGCTGCTAAACGAGGCATAATAGCTGCTCTCAGTCCTTGATTCACCATGCTAACGACTGTGGAATCTTCTTGAATGTCGGTAGCAGTATGGATTGGAATTGCGAAAGTCTTCAGGTGGTTGTGAAGAATGCGTCCGCAAGGTGTACAAGGAAGCAAAACCGGCGGATAGGCTGCTATGTCTTCCCAAGTAATTTTCGGACTGCTAATTTTGGTATCTGGTGGTAGTAAAGCTACATACTCATCCCGAAAAATTTCCCAGGTTTCAAATTCTTCGCCAGTTGGCAGACAGGTAATACCAATATCAGCACGTCCATCATGCAAACACTGCTCTACATCTGTGAAAGCAGCACACTCTATGATTGTGACAGCAATTTCTGGGAATTGATCGTGAAATTGAGCGTAGGCGTAGCCCGCCGTAGGCATCGCTTTTGGTAATAGATGAGTAGCGACGCTGCGAAAAGCCGCAATTCGCACATGACCGCCGTGTAAACCTTTATGCAGGTTTGCTTCGTGTTGCATCATCTCTAGATGCTGCATTGCTTGACGCGCATGATACAAAATGCGCTCACCAGCAGGTGTCAGCACAGCACCGTGACGACCTCTGGCAAATAATGGCACACCTAATTCTTCTTCTAAGGTGGCAATGGCATGACTAATCGCAGGTTGGGAAAGCTGCAATTCTAAGGCTGCCTCACTAAAGTTACCACGATCTGCGACTGCAACTATGGCTCGCAGTTGGGAGAGTTTCATAGGCAATTGATGAGAACAAGGGTATACACATCCTGACTTTATTGTGGCAAAAAGGCTGTATTGTAGCGCTTCTCGTTTGCGTGAGGTACACCCGTAGGGGCACGGCAGTGCCGTGCCCCTACACCCCGCGATATAATGTTGTACCGCATCTGAATGGAATCGCTATAGTGATTTTTCATATCTATAAATCCCATTTATAGAACCTATGCAAGCCATGATTTGATTCCTAACTGAGATGTTGTTACTGTTTTATTTACTGAGCAACTTTCAGGAATAATTTTATGAACAATGACATTAGGTGTCTATCAACAGAAGATATAGAAATAAATTGTAGTCCGTCATTCCAGAAAAAAATCTACTCAAACTTTTGGAAACCTCTGTATATGATTTGGGAAAATTTTGTCAAACAACTCCTAGTAGATCCTAATGAATTACAAGTTTGGCAAAAGGTTGACCGCTACGGTAATATCTATTGGCAAGCTTACGACCCGGCAACCGGAAAATCTTTCTCTTCAGGTTCCGAAACTGATGTGTGTATGTGGATTGAACAGCTTTATAGATATTAAAAATATGACACAACTTACTTTGGTAATCGGCAACAAAAATTATTCATCTTGGTCACTTCGTCCTTGGTTAGCGATGAAGCAATTCGGTTTGGAATTCAATGAGATTCGGATTCCTCTCTATAACAACCCAGATTATTCATTGAAAATTCGGCAATATTCGTCATCAGGAAAAGTACCTGTGTTATTGCACGATACACAAACAGTGTGGGATTCTCTCGCTATTTGTGAATATCTAGCTGAAACATTTCCAAATCTGCAATGGTGGCCAGAGGATAAGGCTGCAAGAGCATTAGCCCGTTCTATCAGTGCAGAAATGCACTCAGGATTTCAAAACTTGCGTCAGAATATGCCGATGAACTGCCGTACTAAATATCCTGGTAAAGGTTTAGCATCCGGTGTACAACAAGACATTGACCGCATTATTAGTATTTGGCAAGAATCACGTCAAAAGTTTGGGGCTGGTGGCAATTTTTTGTTTGGCAATTTCACGATTGCTGATGCGTTTTTTGCTCCAGTTGTCCTGCGGTTTATCGCCTATGATGTGCAGTTAGATACTGTTTATAGAAATTATGTAGAGTCAGTTTTGGCACTTCCAGCAATGCAAGAGTGGATAAATGCAGCAAAGAGTGAGACAGAAGTTATTTCCCAATATGAGTTTTAGTAAAATAGCAAATAGCGAGAAGATGAAGTGTAGAAATATTTTAATTCGAGATGCAAATAAAAGAGATATTCCTACAATTATGGAATTGATTTATTTGAAAGCTGAATTTGATGGTTGTCCTGAATCTGTAGAAGCAAATCCTCAAAAGCTAGAAATTGATTTATTTGGAGAAAAGCCTCTTGCTTTTGTTCTTTTGGCTGAGGTTGATGGGGATACTATTGGGTTGGCAACCTATCACTTTATTTATTCAACTTTTTTAGCAAAACCTGGAATTTGGCTTGATGATTTATATGTCAAAGCTGAATATCGAAGCCACCGAGTTGGTCAAGCACTCATGCTACGCTTGCGCCAAATTGGCAAAGAAAAAGGTTGTGGCAGAATTGATTGGACTGTAGCTGTGTCTAACGAGCGTGGAATCAATTTTTACGAAAGAATAGGTGCAAAGATTATGAATAAAGTAAAATTATGTCGCTTAGAGTATGTTTGAAAAGTCATGATTGATG
>CAXUOL010000832.1:0-3242 GCA_964252435.1 uncultured Nostoc sp. | reverse complement strand
AGGCCCAATATCTTTAATCAACTCGCTGATATAACGGCGGCTGATTCGCTCTAATTCGCCAACACTGTAGCGTTTGGGATCTATAGCAATGCCACCCTTTCCACCACCGTAAGGAATACCTAATAAGGCACATTTCCAGGTCATCAGCATTGCTAGAGCGGATACTTCCCGCAATGTCACAGCCGGATGGTAACGAATTCCGCCCTTATATGGACCTAAGACATCAGAGTGCTGTACGCGGTGTCCAGCGAGAACTTGTATTTCCCCATTATCTAGCTTCACAGGAATGGAAACTGTGACAACCTTACGCGGGTGGCTGAGAATTTCCAGCAAACCCTGATTTAAATTTAATTCTTTAGCTGCCGCCTCTAAGTAGCTACAGGCTTGGTTAAATGGGCATATATGCGCTGGAGAAGCAGGTTCTGACAGCAACAGCGATTTTGAAATCATAAAATTTTCTCCTAATCACGGTATCTTTACGAACCGGATATCATCTACACTTAAGCTTATCCTTTTTTTTGGGAAAATAGAAATTTTGTAGTTTTTGTTACAGTTTTATATTTTATATCCTGCTATTTCTGCGAAAACAGGATGTTTATACATCAGAAACAAATGCTTAACTAAAACTTATAGGACTTATGCAAAAATTCTCTGAAACTCTTATTACTTTGCGTCCAACTCTTACGAGACGCTGCGCGAATGCGTCTTTGCGGTTCGTTTTTTCATGATTTTGCGTAAGTCCTGACTTATATTATGATGTCGGTCAGATAGTTAAACTTACAAGTTTCTACCTTGCTAAGGCGATCGCAGCATTTTGTCCCCCAAAGCCAAAACTCAAACATAATACCTGTCGAATTTTACTTAGACGTGCTGCTGTCACGATATCTAAATCAAACTCTGGCTGCTGCAATCCTAAACAAGGTGGTAACATTTGATGCTTTAGCGCCATAAGAGAAAAAGCTACACCTAAAGCTCCAGATGCCCCTAGTGTATGACCTGTGCTTCCCTTGGTGGAACTAACTGCCACGCCTTGGGGAAACAAACGCTGGATTACCATACTTTCTATGCGGTCATTTAGCTGGGTAGCTGTGCCATGTGCATGAATGTAATCGATATCAGCTGATGACAAACAACTACGTTCTAGACATTGTTTAATAGCAGCGATCGCACTTTTACCTTCAGGTTCTGGTGAATTACTATGATATGCGTCGTTAGTTAAGCCGAAACCGAGAATTTCACCATACACTTTTGCTTGACGTTGCTTTGCAAACTCTGCTGATTCTAAAACAAACACAGCTGCGCCTTCACCCAACACTAAGCCTTCCCGATGCAAATCAAAGGGATAAGCCCCAGTTTTCGCCAAAGCACCCATCTGCTGAAATCCAGCTAAAGTTAGGGGTGTAATCGGTGCTTCCACTGCACCTGCGATCGCTTGTTGACATTGCCCAGTTTGGATAAGTAAAGCTGCTTGGGCAATAGACCAAATTCCAGTTGCACAAGCTGCCATCGGTGCCAAAGCTATCCCCGATGCACCGATTTGCCTGGCAGCTGCGATCGCATTGATATGAGGTAATATATCTAACCAATTTCCAAAAGAGGACACGGGAAAATCCTTTGCGTTATACATTTGCCGCGCCAGCATTTCCCAAGACGCTTGATAAGAGCGACTCGATCCAATGACTACAGCACAATCAGCTAAAGGTGCAACTAACCCAGAATCTTCTAAAGCAGAAGCAACAACCATCCGAGTTAACATTGTCAACTCAGATGGTTGTTGACCAATCAAACCTAGAGGAAGTGCTGTAAGTTCTGGAAATGGTTGATGTAACCGAATTCCAGATTTACCTGCGATTAAATTTCGCCAGCTATCCTCTAAGCTTCCACCTAAAGCGGAAATTAGACCAATACCAGTAACAACAATTTTGACCAATTTAGGAGTTAGGAGTTATAACAGTCGAAGCATAGGTTAGGACTATGTTGGTTGCTCAAACCTTTGATAATACTGAGTTTCTACTCAGCACTCAGCACTCAGCACTCAGCACTTTGCTATAAAAGTGAGAAGTTAAGAGTTAGGAGTTTTTTTACTACCTCCCTCGCCCCCTTGCTCCCCTGCTCCCCTGCCTCTTCCTCCTACTGTCCAGGCGTTTTCAGGTTTTCAGCACCTTGAGTGACTTTAGCAAAGTCAATGCGATCGCCTTGCTGAATTTTGTTTACGATATCAAACCCTTGAGTGACATTGCCAAACACAGCGTAGTTACCATCCAAAAATGTTAGATCCGCTAAAGCAAAGTAAAACTGGGCAGAAGCTGAATCTGGTGATTGCGATCGCGCCATCGCTACTGCACCCTGTTTATGGGGCAATACGACGGGTTGAGCAGTCGCATCAAATGGTTTATTGTAAATCGGAGTATCTGAACCTTTGGGTTTAACTTCTAAAGGTATATAACGAGCATTTCCTGTTTTGGGGTCAATATAGCTACCTGTTCCCAGTCTATCTGCTGGAACTTTCGGATCTTTGCTTTGAGGATCGCCCCCTTGAACTACGAACGGTTGGGGTTCGCGCACAACTCGATGGAAAGCTAAACCATCGTAGACACCCTTCTGCACTAAATCTACGAAGTTGCCAGCTGTAATTGGGGCATCAGTGCCGTCTACTTCGATAGTAATTGGTGAGCCTTTAACTGTGATTACCACAGTAGCCTTGCCTTCAAGACGTGGTAAACCAGCGATTCCAGGAACACTCTCACTAATAGTTTGAGATACAGAAGTTGCTTCAGTAGTCGTCTGGGTAGTCGAGGTAGCTGTCGAGCTTGGAGAAGATGCATTAGAAGCGACTTGCTGTGTTGAACATCCTCCCAACATCAAGGCACTGATAATCACAAGAGAAAGTAAAAATTGTGAAATTTTTAACCGCATTGCCTGTTACCGATTTAACGTGTCGCGGAAGTCCCCACCTTCAATGTACTCATCAGGTGGGGATTGTGAGCGAGGGATAAGGATTGCATCTGGAATTGATTTAAAACCCAAGTAAAAACAAATTCTGGATGTATGACGAATCCCCAGGATTTTCCGGTAAGATAGATGTTGTCTTGACCATCAATGCCATAAGCGAAAACCAAGCGTGGAGGTATATGTCGCAAGAGAACCCTTCTCTGCGAGACGCTCCGCGAACGACTTCGCTCAGGGTAAAAGATTTGGGTCTTGGGAACCAGGACTCCTGCCCTTGGAGGGAATGTAAGACC
>CAXUOL010000831.1:1743-3244 GCA_964252435.1 uncultured Nostoc sp. | reverse complement strand
CATCCCCCTCATCTTCCCCTGATTCTTCACTTTCAAGATAAACGAGCAATTGCTCACCTGCCAGTTCACCCAACTTACGAATAGCTTGTTGCAATTGTTGGCGCTGATTCAATGACAAATGCAGAAAGTTTTCGGGATATCCTTGGGTGCAGAGGTGATAACTCGCAAGAATCAACTGTTTGCGTAAAGCTAGCCCCAAGGTGTTTAGATAACTAGCATAAGCGCTTTGTAGTTCGATTGCGATCGCCCGGATCGCTTCTTGAAGTGCTGCAATATCCTGCTCAATTCGCTCGATTGCTCTTGCCATATTTTTCACTCTTGCCCATCTGAACCATTACATAGTACAAATGTACAAACTTATTTTAAGATAACTTTTCAGAGAATTTTAGATTTTAAATTAAATGCGAAATTTTCTGTCTTTACTAAATAAAATACAGGTCAGGCTATTTGCTTGACCTGTCCTTTAAGCAGTTAGGAATTAAGAATTATAAGTTATGAATTATGAAGTTAACTTCCTATTAACTCCTAACTCCTAACTCCTAACTCCTAACTAATATTACTTAGTGCCCATTTGTGCAGCAACTTCATCAGCAAAGCTCATTTCTTGCTTTTCAATGCCTTCGCCCAGTATATAACGTACAAAGCGAGTCACTTGAATCTCTTCGCCTAATTGTGCCTTCACTTGCTTGATCAAGTCTTCCACGGAAATACTCTGATCGCGAATGTAAGGCTGATCGAGCAAAGTCAATTCTTTCAGGCGTTTTTCAATCCGTCCCTGAACAATCTTTTCTTTGATGTTTTCAGGCTTGTTCGCCAAATCATCCTTGCCCATTTCAATGTCTTTTTCCTTTTGGGCAACTTCAGCGGGGATTTGGTCTACGCTCACATACTCGACATTGGGACAGGCGGCAACTTGCATTGCAGTGTTCCGTGCCAAGGTTTGGAATTCTGAATTAGCAGCCGCTGACTCAGTTTGGGAACCCAGTTCTACCAATACACCAACTCGACCGCCAGTGTGAATATAGCTGTCTACTACGCCTTGTGTGCCCTCTGCTATTGCAAAATTAACAAAGCGGCGTACTTGGATGTTTTCACCAAGGGTGGCAATAGTTTGCTTGATAAATTCTTCTACAGTCGCACTTTCATTATCAATATAGGGTTGAGCCAACAAAGACTCAACACTATCAACTGTCGCTGCTTGCTTTGCTAGATTCTTAACTAAAGCTTTAAAAGCCTCGTTACGAGCAACAAAGTCGGTTTGGCAGTTGACTTCTATGAGTACACCCACTCGACCTCCGGGCTGAATGTAAGTGTCTACTAGACCTTCTGCCGCAATGCGATCGCTTTTTGCCCCCGCCTTAGAGATGCCCTTTTTCCGTAGCCAGTCTGCGGCTTCTTCTACGTTGCCTTCAGTCTCTATCAGCGCCTTTTTGCAGTCCATCATGCCGGCACCAGTTTTTTGGCGTAGCTCTTGGACGAGTTTTGCAGATATTTCCGCCAT
>CAXUOL010000831.1:0-1643 GCA_964252435.1 uncultured Nostoc sp. | reverse complement strand
AGCTGACCGTGACGACCTTCATAAATGGCATCTGCCAATTTTCCAACTATCAGCTTAATTGACCTGATAGCATCGTCGTTTGCTGGGATGGGAATATCTACTACATCGGGGTCACAGTTTGTATCCAACATGGACACAATGGGAATATTCAGCTTTTGGCATTCTTGAACTGCGTTATATTCCCGGCGTTGGTCTACGATTACCACGATATCGGGCACTTTTCGCATTGTTTTAATGCCACCCAAGTATTTCTGGAGCTTCGTCATTTCCCGACGTAGCATTGATGCTTCTTTTTTCGGTAATAAATCTAGTGCGCCAGTTTCTTCACGGCGTTCTAAATCTTTCAGACGGTCTACACGTGTTTTGATGGTTGCCCAGTTGGTCAACATTCCGCCCAACCAGCGTTGGTTAATGTAGTGGGAACCACAACGGCTAGCTTCTTGGGCAATAATTCCAGCGGCTTGGCGCTTAGTGCCGACAAAAAGAAATTTCTTCCCTTGTTCTGCGTGCGATCGCATATAGTTGTAAGCATTATCCATCAACTGGGCAGTTTGCACCAAGTCGATAATATGCACGCCATTGCGGGAAGTATAAATGTAAGGAGACATTTTTGGGTTCCAACGCCGGGTCTGATGCCCAAAGTGAACCCCTGACTCCATCATTTGAGCCAATGAAACTACTGGCATATATTTTCAACTCCGATTCGGGTTAAACCTCCATCCAAGTGTATTTCCCAATCGGGAAACACCCGAATTCTTAGATGTGCGAGATTAGTTAACCATACTAGGTTAGCATATTCTAAAGAGTTGTAGTTGCTTGACTGAGTGAGGTCAAGAAAATAGTGCTGCCTACTCAACAATTGGGCAGCACTTAGTAATGAAAATCTTGGCTTTTTTAAAGGTCTACTCGCGGTCTTCTCGATCTTCGGGTTTAGGTTTTTGTCGCCGTTGTTCGATTTGATCGTCGATAGTTTCTCTCATTTTGCGATCGGCAGCGTCCATCGCAGAATACTTAAAGCGGTTGATTATGCCACTGAACAAGTTGCCAAAGAATCTTTCAATCTCTTGCATAATTTTATACCTCAATATTTAAAGGTAAATTCTTGACTCTACATTGATCTTGGACTTTCTAGTGGAAGTAGAAAATAAAATGCTAACCTATCCTTGAAGTATCTGTTAATCTCTTAGCGTCTCTGGGTGCTTAGAGGTTTGGCGGTTTATTTATCCTTTGATTCAGTTTTGCTTGGAAATTACTGTATAAAACAGTCTTCTCAATCAAATTAGTATTGTTGAGACTTACTAGATTGAAGTTAGAGGCAACGACGGTTGTCTGTCAAATAACGTGGTATTTTCACTCCTAGCAGAAAGAAGAATTACAGCAGTCGCTAAAGGCGTTAGGACAGTTTGCGGGAAACGCGCCTTCAACAGCATACTTTGTAATTTTATTGCTGTCCTAAGCTCCCTGTCCGTTGTTATACATTCACTGCTCCTCAAGTCTGAGTACTAGGGAGGATTTATGATGAATAACTAACTGATAGATAATTGGGGGAGAAAGCTATAGCTAAAAGCATGGAAACCAAACAACTAGGAAAAACTGGTATCTTTGTAAGTGCGATTGGTTTGGGTGGTATGCCCATGTCAATT
>CAXUOL010000830.1:0-3247 GCA_964252435.1 uncultured Nostoc sp. | reverse complement strand
GCTTCTTGGTAACGCACATTAGCTTGGGCAAAATTTTTGAGAACTTTAAAACCTTCCTTGAGTCGAGTAATTTCTTCTTCAGTCACCGACTCATCGGTGAACAGAATATCAACAGCTTTGCGAATTTCCAACGCTTCAGCTCGTGACTCCTGAACTTTCAGCTTGAGCGTGGCCAGGTTACTCAGAATCTGGACAGCTTGTGTAATTGTATCCTCACCACTAGCAGTATCAATAGTTGACTCTTTTACCTCAATTAATTGTTGAGGGCCAAATCCTTCTTCCAGTTCCGTGGGTAGCTTACCTGCATCCATCAGTTCCATTAGCTGATCCATTGCTTTATCACGGGCTTTAGCTGAATCTTTTCCAGAAACACTAAGGATAATTTCTGGGCTTTGAGCGAGAGTGTATTGAACCATATTTGAGCAGAAAATTTGCTGATTTAACCAAGCTGAGGCAAGTAATTATATCATTTTGCGTGTCAGGTCATTTGTCGTAGTAAGAATTTCTATTTTTAATGATTTCATGCTTTATTCCTACCCCTGCTAAGTCGCTCAAAATAAAACTTTATACTTAAGAAAAGGGAATAAGTTTTAACAGGAGAGGAGAGCAATGGCTCCCAGTCCCACCATCATGCAAGCTGTGGAACAACTGGGCTACCGTGTCACCGTTGGTGATGTGGCAACTCAGGCAGGATTGAACGTCGCTGAAGCTAATCAAAGCTTGTTAGCCTTGGCATCTGATGCTGGCGGACATTTAGAGGTAGCGGATTCAGGTGATATAGTTTTCCTCTTTCCACAAAATTTTCGAGCAATTTTGCGTAATAAATACTTCCGGCTACGATTGCAGGAATGGTGGAAAAAGGTCTGGAGTGTTCTGTTTTACCTGATTCGCATTTCTTTTGGAATTTTCTTAACTGTTTCCATCGCTCTGATAACTATTACCATTTTTATTATCATTACTGCTGCCAATTCAGACCGTGACGGTGACAATCGAGGCAGTAATTCCGGCGGTGGGGGCTTCTTCTATTTTCCAAATTTATTTTGGTATCTTAGCCCAAATTATGACACCCACTACCAGGAACCGCAACGTGGAAGCCGCCAAGAAAGCAATCTGAATTTCTTTGAAGCTGTGTTTTCGTTTTTGTTTGGCGATGGTAATCCAAACGCCAATTTAGAAGAACGTCGCTGGCAAGAAATTGCTACGGTGATTCGGAGTAACCGTGGTGCAGTGGTAGCAGAACAAATTGCCCCATATTTGGATGACCTTGGTCAGGGATACACAAGAGAGTACGAAGATTATATGCTGCCCGTTCTAACGCGGTTTAATGGGCAACCGGGGGTAAGCCCAGAAGGGCAAATTGTTTATTACTTTCCAGAGTTGCAGGTGAGTGCAGTTAAAAAGCGCCGTCATGCAATATCAGATCACTTAGAGGAATTTCCCTGGCGTTTTAGCGCCGCGAGTTCTGGGCAAATTATGCTGAGTGCTGGGTTAGGGATACTAAATTTTGTTGGTGCTTTGGTACTGGGAAGTTTGTTGAGAGATGGAACTGTTGCCGTCCAGTTAGGTGGACTAGTAGCTTTTGTACAAGGAATTTATTGGCTGCTATTGGCTTACGGAGCAGGTTTTTTAGGCATACCGTTATTGCGTTATTTCTGGATTCAGTGGCGTAATCGCAAAATAGGCGATCGCAACCGCGAACGGCTTTCCAGAGCAAGGCTATTGGCAAGTCCTGATACACTTTTGCAACAAAAAATCAACTATGCCCAACAATTTGCAACAGAAAAAGTCATTGGCAACGAAGATTTAGTGTATTCTAGCGAAACTGACTTACTCGACCAAGAAGTTGAACGTTCTGCAAAAATTGATGCTGAATGGCAAAAACGCTTAGAACGCGGTAGTGGGGAATAGGAAGCGGACGGGCTGGGGAGACAAGGTGACAAGGGGAATAATCAATGTCCCATGCCTAATACCCAATCCCCAATCCCCGATTATTTCGCCTGAATTGGTGTTAAAGCTACACCTTGATAATAATGTCCCAAAATTTGCAGGTGGTTCACTCCTTGCCGAGCCAGATTGTACGCCCCCCACTGACTCATGCCTAAAGCATGACCGTAGCCAAGCCCTTGCAGTACAAAACTACCATCAGCCCCTTTAGTAACACTAAATTTGGTACTTTTTAACTTGAGGGCTGTTCGCACTTTCTCACCTTCTAGCACCTTCGTGCCCTTGTTGCCGACAATTTTTAAAACTTTAACACTGCCAAAAGGTGAGTATGTCTCTGGAATCATTGCCGTCACGCTACCCACCTCTGGAAATTTAGCGCTAATTTCACTGGGCGAGAAGGTTTTCACCCAATTACACTCGCGGATATTTTGATCGTAGTCTTGAACAGCACGTAGATAAGGTTCGCTGCTTCCCCAAACATCTTCTACGTTTTCAGTGTGTCCCCCAGAACAAGCGTGGAAGACTGAGAGAATAATCCGGTTTTTGTAAGTTAGTACCTGCCCTAGAGTAGAATCCACTGCGGTGTAAGTCGCAGGAGATTCACTAATCACACCTTTGTAAATTTGCCAGCGATCGGGGGTATTGCCTAAATCGTAAACGGGATTATTTCTTTGTTTTTCCCGTTCGTAGAGGGCATAAGTGCGGGCTGCGATCGCTTGAGCTTTTAAAGCTTCTTGGGGCCAGCTAGCATCCATTTCGCCACCAAGGACGCTGTAGAGATATTCTTGATCGTCAACCCAGTTAACAGCCGTTAAGCCCTTATCTGTGGGCACAACTAGAGTTCTGCCCCGATACCAGCGATCGCCAATATAAACGAATCCTTTACCCGTTGGCTCAATCCAAAATAAACCAGACTGCCACTTATCTAAAGCAACTCCGCCAGGAACGGCTTGAGCATAATATGCACTCATTGCTGGCAACTGTCCAAGAGTCCGGCCAGTACTATCTTTAACGATCCCAGTGGTGGAACTACCGACTTTTACCTGATTAACGCCCCTCTCAATTGCCACGCGTAAAATTACAGACGCTTGGGCTGGGGCAACCAAAGCTATCCACAAAAAGATACTTACCCACCAATTACGTACTTTAATCTGAGAAAATAAAGAGCCTAAGTAAAGTTGGAATTTCATGCTGATCATCTAATCACACTAGTATCTAATTGACGCTCTGGATTATGGCGTCTACTACTTTAAGATGAGACAGTTCTCCAACGCTGGAGGTTGCCACCTCCTACTAATTATGC
>CAXUOL010000829.1:0-3259 GCA_964252435.1 uncultured Nostoc sp. | reverse complement strand
CGGCTTGGCTGTATCTGCCTTGGTAGTCGTAGAGATACGCTAGGTTGTTGAGGCTTTGGGCGACATCTGGATGTTCTTCTCCCAGCAGCTTACGCATGAGTGCCAATGCTTGGATGTGAAGGGGTTCGGCTTGGCTGTATCTGCCTTGGTAGTCGTAGAGATACGCTAGGTTGTTGAGGCTAACGGCGACAGATGGATGTGATTCTCCCAAGCGCTTTTTAGTGACTTCTAGACATTGTTCCAACCAGGGTAAAGCTTGGTTATATAAACCTTGAGCATTATAAAATGTAGCGTTGCTGAGGAAAGGCCAAGGTAAATCATCATTGCTGAGGTATTCAATGAGATGATTCGCTACTTCAGCTATATGAGGAATGGCGGGAGAAACGGCGGTGATTTGCTCAAGGGTGGACGAGTAAGGAATATCTTGGGCGACTGCTACCATTACCTGGCAAAGCAATCGCTTTAATTCTTCTGCCTGCTCTAAACCTGTAAGCTTATATTGGAAAAACTCTCTTAGCAGTGAATGCAGTTGGTAAATTCCCTCACCTTTACGCTGTAGCAAATGCAGTTTCAGCAAGGTATCATCTCTAATTTCCTCTAACTCTTCCTCGCCTTCCTCTGTTACACACTGTTCCACCAACTTCCAAGGTATAGGTGCGGCGGCAAATAAACTCAGCAAACAGCCAAGCTGCTTATCGCTGTCTTCTAATTCCTGCCAACTCAACTCAAAGGCTGCTAATACACCTCCTTGTGCGGTCATATCGGCTTCTGGTTTAATAAGGGCGGGTTGTTCTAGTCGCTTTTTCTCCAACCGCCACAACATTTCTGTGAAAGAGAGGTCTTGTTTTCGCGCCAAATATCGCCCGACTAATTCCAAACCCAAAGGCAAATATCCCAACCATTCACACAACTGATTTGCAACAGCCAATTCTTGCTCAATTCGCTGTGGTGTTTCTTTAAAAAATGACTTTAATAACTCCAGCGCTGCTTTTGGTTGCAATACATCTAAAGATAATTCCTTTATAGATGCTCCTAAGTGTTGGCGCGTGGTAATCAACACTTTAAATTGAGAAGATGGCAAAGGTAGATAAGGCTTAACTTGTTGATATTCTCCAACATCGTCTAATACTAGCAGCACATTACCTTCGCGCCAAAGCCGAAAGCAGTATTGCACTTGCGCGAGTAAATCCAAATCCTCTGGTGGGTTTAAGTCAAGCTGCGTTCTGGCAAACTGCACAATTTGAATGCCCACATCTCCAGCCTTTGCCAGCAACCAGCAAATTCCACCCTTGTAAATTTCACGGTGAGCCTTTGCATATTGTAAGGCCAGTTCTGTTTTACCTAGTCCACCCATGCCAGCGATCGCAGCAATTACCACCTGATTATTTTCCTGCAACATCTCATGCAGGTTTTGCAATTCATCTTCACGCCCGACAAACTCCACCACCCCACTCAGGGGTAAATTTTGCGGTGTTTCAGTAGAGGGATTTAACTTTACCCGTTCCCGTTCAGGCGACTGTAGTCAGAAATTAAACGCTTGATTGCGGTTGTCATTAGAAACGTTCCCAACATTCCCGCCATAATTTTTATCAACTGTGTTCGTAAAATTCTGGATGATAGAGGGTTGAGATTTAACAGTATCCGCCACATCTTTAACAGCTTGAGCAATTTCAGGGTCTTTTTTTGCCGCTTCTTCTACCTGCTCAACTAGAGTTGCTTGACCATAATCTAAAGGTTGTGTTTGAGCTAGTTCGATAGCTGTCGCTGTGGTAGGTGCTTTACGCTTGAGCAATGATAATAAGTTACCACCTTGCTCTAAAGCTTTTTCTCCCAGGATTTCGCCAGTTTTCTCAAAAGCTTTCGTAATGACTAAGGTAGCGATCCAGGCGGCTGTCAGGGTTACAGGCTCCATATTTTACCCATTAATTACGAGATTACGCTGTAAGGTATTCTACATTTAGTGCATCTCATTTGGGAAGAAATAATATAAATTTATTAACATTGATCTTGGAAGGTGGGTTTTCTGGCGTTTTTCTCTTGAGTAAAATCTCACAAATACATTTACTAAAGCCATACTATATCTATTAACGCTAAAGTCATAGTATGACAACTAAAATCACAACCCAAATGCAAGCTGATAAATACCCTTTTGCTCAAGAACTGATTACTGATATGCAAGGTAATATCCGCAAAGTAGTCATAGATTTTGATGACTATCTACGCTTGCTAGAAGCTATTGAGGATGAAGGACTTATCTTAGCAATGAAAGCAGTAGAACATGAAACACCTCTGAATATTGATGAAGCATTAGCACAACTACAACAAGAGTGATTACCCAATATCTACCCAGCTTTATCAAGGATCTCAAGGCTCTGAAAAGTACACCTTACTATGAGACTATTAGAACCCTTGCTTTTGAAGAAATACCACAAATATTAACCTTTGAATAAATTACTAACCTCAAAAAACTTCAAGGTTATGAAAATGCTTATCGCATCCGCGTCGGTGATTATCGTATTGGACTTATTTTTGATGGAGAAACAGTTTTATTTCAGCGAGTACTACACCGGAAAGATATTTATCGTTATTTTCCCAAATAAAATCATTTTCAATGATCTGGCGAATCGAATTCGCGCTCATACAAACATAGACGCTTTGTGGCTTCCCACAGGGTAGTCTACCTACGCGGACTAATAAAAATTAAAGTTTTAAAACCTGCAAAAGCAAGTTTTGCCTGTGTGGAAGATGAACTTAAATTTATAATCGCCACTTTCTTAATTACAAATTACGAATTAATAATGCAATTTGATACCCAACTGCTACCACGCATTAATGCCACATCCAAAAGAGAAAATGGTAAACAATATTATGTAGATGCCAAGGGAAATCGCTTTCCCAGCGTGACTACAATACTTAATGCCACCAAATCACAAGCAGACAGAGACAGATTATTAAACTGGAAAGCGCGTGTTGGTACAGAAGAAGCTACCCGCATTACTACATCTGCTAGTCGTCGGGGAACCCAAACACACAAGCAAATTGAGCGCTATCTCCTTGGTCAAAACCCTGTTTGTCCCGAAGCAAGTCGCCCTTATTGGGAGAGTATCAAGCCAGTTTTAGAACAAATCGACACAGTTAGACTCGTGGAAGGCTCTGTTTTTCATCATAATTTGAGCTATTCTGGCAAAGTTGATTGTATTGCCAGCTATCAAGGTATTCCCTGTATTTGCGAGTGGAAAACAGCAGACAAACCCAAAGG
>CAXUOL010000828.1:0-3280 GCA_964252435.1 uncultured Nostoc sp. | reverse complement strand
TATAAAGACGCTGGGGGCTGGGGCCATGGGGGCAAGGGGGAGAATAAAAAAATTACCTCTTTCCCCTCTGCCCCCTGCTCCCTGCCCCTCCGCCTCTTTCCAATGCCCCATGCCCAATGCCCAATATAGGAAAATAACGTGTCAATAACAGAACATAAAATCAATGTAGATTCACTGGAATGGTTTTATCGGGAATCTTTACCAATCGGCAGAAGTGACTTAGCGCCTGTGTTGTTGCTACACGGCTTGGTTTCACAAAGTTACAGCTGGCGTCATATTATACCTGCTTTGGCGAAGCAGGGGACAAGAGCGATCGCTCCAGATTGGATTGGTTACGGCTTTTCTGCAAAACCAGAAAAACGAGATTTTGCTTACACTCCCGATGCTTTTATCACAGCTTTAGAAGGATTTATTAAAGCCCTAGAACTTGAATATTTTTCTTTAGTTGTCCAAGGCTTTTTAGGTTCTGTAGGACTACAATATGCTTTGCGTCATCCAGAACAAATTGCTAATTTAGCTATTTTAAATACACCAATTTCAACTGCTGCTAAATTACCCTGGAAAATTAAACAAATGGGTTTACCCTTAGCAGGGGAAGTAATGACTCAAGACCCCTTATTAGTCGATCGGACGCTAGAAGGTGGAAGCCGTTATCGCATCGGAGATAAAGATTTAGATATTTATCGAAAACCATTTTTAACCGCTTCTTCGTCTGGTCGAAGTCTCTTAGCAAGTATTCGCAATCTACAGCTTGATTCAGCCATGACAGAAATACAAACTGGCTTTAAAGAATGGCAACAACCAATTCTGATTCAATGGGGTATGATTGACCCCTGGCTACCTGTAGATATTGCTGAAAACTTTGCTAATTCCGTACCAAATACCGAATTAATAAAACTTAATAACGTTGGACATTATCCTCAAGAACACTACCACGAGACGATTTTGCAAGACCTTTTACCCTTTGTGCGTCGTAAAGATGCTCATTGACAATATATATAGCTCTGGCAAAAATCGATATTATAAAAATGAATGTGAGAATATCAGGAGTCAGAATTCAGAATTCAGGAATCAGAATCAATTAGTGGAGGATGCAAAATTATCACTGTAGTCCACTAAATGGAAGATTGAGTGGCAGAATTCAAATATTATTTTTTGTTAAAACTCCATCCTTTAACGGGTGGAATATTCTGAATTCTGGCTCCTGACTACTTTTTATTACCATTAAAAATGGCTTACAACCACAAATAAAGGAGATTATGATTCATGGCTTATTCATGGTTTAAAGCCTTTCATATTGTCGGATTTGTAGTTTGGTTCGCTGGTTTATTCTACCTAGTACGTCTTTTTATCTATCACGTTGAAGCGAACCTTGAACCTGAACCTGCACAAACGATACTGAAAAATCAGTATCAAATTATGGAAAAGCGCCTTTACTATATCATCACTAACCCAGGAATGTACGTGACGATCGCAATGGCCATCGGTCTATTAAGCACTGAACCGGATATTTTAAAAGAGGGTTGGTTGCATATCAAACTGCTGTTTGTGGCGATTTTAATTGGCTATCATCATTACTGCGCTCGGCTGATGAAGAAATTAGCAGTAAATGAATGTGGCTGGAATAGTCAGCAATTACGTGCTTTAAATGAAGCGCCTACAGTTATGTTAGTAGCGATCGTTTTGCTAGCTGTGTTTAAGAATAATCTACCTACAGATATCGCTGCTTGGGCTATTTTCGCCATGATTATTTTGATGGCAGTCACTATTCAACTTTACGCCAAAAAACGCAGGCTGGATAAAGAGAAATTGACGGCACAAATAGGGCAACCACAAGAACAAAGTTAGACAAAGTAAGGTAGCACAGCTATGCTACCTTACTAAATCTTGCATCACAACAAGAAATGCTATCAATTAATCATTACCTCATCCTGGAAACGTTTACAGTAAATCATCCCCAGGAATTACGGTAGTGTAAAAAGTATATTTGCGATTAGCGACATAACGACGGTCTTGTTTAATAATTGCCATAAACTCTCTATGTCCGTCACGGGTACGTCCTACTAAACAACCCGCGCTAGCAAGGCGAATATCATTCCGAGGAAAATCAAAGCCGTAGTGTTGATTCACATAAAAATTATCACCTGTATCAAGCTTGTCGCCAGTCCGTTTAAAATCTTGGTTGAAATCTCTACAAACAGTGATATCTCCAACTTGCACTAATGCTTCGTGAGGCTCTGCTGTGCCGTGAGTACCAACAGCCCAAGCTTTGTATTGTCCAAACTGAATCCTAGCTGCTCCTTTGGGATTCATCGGATTATAAGTGTAGTACCTCCCTGGTTCTGTAGTAGCTTCCCAGTGATCTACGATTTTGGGAACGCCATTTACTACTTCAATAACAATTCGGCGATCGTTAAATTGATTGGGTGTATCACTGTTTAGAGTCCAGTCTGCATCTATGCCCTCTACATAAACAATATTGTATTCTTTGGGATTGGTAAATACCTGATAACCTTTGGCTAGCATATATTTCACAATCTTACTAGCGATGTCATTGCCTAGTTTTAAGGGGGGTTTAGGAAGATCGTCTATTTTGGTTTCAATCAGTTGCTTGGCTGTGACTGCTCCTAAAAAGCCACTCTCTTCAGTCTTGGTTAATTCTTGAAATTTTTTGAGAGATATCACAGAAACAGGCCCAAATTTCCCATCGGCTGGAGATTCCAGCAAACCTAAGCCGATTAACAATATCTGAATCTGACGAGCCAAGTCTGCATCTTCTGCGATCGCATCAAATGACCATTTCTCATCTTTTCCCAAGAAATCTTGTAGTTTCATTATGCACCTGCTTTCATTTTCTTACTTCTAAGTATAAACATCATTTTTAAAATCGATGTTGTTTGAAACTATACTCTTGACTATAAGATGATGTCACAATTTTTACTATTAATTTATGATTTAGCACACAAAAATTCACAGATATTACACTGAAGAAAAAACTATTTATTGGCGACATAATTAATTAGCTCAATTTCTCTGCTGCGCGTCCAAGCAGCAACTCCTCGTCAGGCATCGCCTCTGTAAAACCCAAAATGACTAACGAAGAACTGCTGCCAATTATTAAACAAGCTGCTAGAGACAAGGTGACAGAATTAGACTTTTCTGGACAAGGCTTAACAACGTTGCCACCGGAATTTGGCCAACTCACCAACCTGCAAACCCTCTACCTCAGCAGTAATCAACTGAGCAGTCTGCCACCGGAAATTGTCCAACTCACCAACCT
>CAXUOL010000827.1:0-3289 GCA_964252435.1 uncultured Nostoc sp. | reverse complement strand
GCAGGGGAGCAGGGGGCAAGTTGATGCGGGTTTTTGTCACGGGAGGGACGGGTTTTCTTGGTGCTCATTTGGTACGGTTGCTCCTACAGCAAGGATATGCAGTCAAAGCGCTGGTACGCCATAGCAGCAATTTGGAGAATCTACGCGGTCTGGATGTGGAAATTGTCAAAGGCGATTTGAACGATCCAAATCTCTGGCAACAGATGGGAGGTTGTCAATATCTATTTCATGTGGCAGCACATTATTCCCTGTGGCAGACAGACCGGGAGTTACTGCACCGTTACAATGTCCTGGGTACGCGCAATGTGTTAGCAGCAGCTCGCAAGGCTAACATTGAGCGCACTGTCTACACAAGTTCAGTGGCAGCGATTGGGGTGGGATCGTCTGGTGAAGTTGTCGATGAAACACATCAGAGTCCCTTAGAAAAGTTGGTGGGTGACTATAAAAAGTCTAAGTTTTTGGCTGAACAAGAAGCTATGCAAGCCGTTGCTACAGGTCAGGAGGTAGTTATTGTCAATCCCAGCAGCCCCATTGGCTCGTTGGATATCAAACCTACCCCGACGGGTGATATAATACTCCGGTTTTTGCGACGGCAAATGCCCTTTTACTTGGATACTGGTCTAAATTTTATCGACGTGCGGGATGTGGCATGGGGGCATTTACTGGCTTTGCAGCGGGGTAAATCTGGCGATCGCTATATCTTAGGTCATCAAAATCTCACTCTCAAAGAACTACTCGAACAACTCGCCGATATCACAGCTCTGAGCGCACCTCAACAAACTGTACCCGCTTGGCTACCCCTTAGCGTTGCTTGGGTTGATGAAAAGATTCTCGTACCATTAGGGAAATCGCCCTCAGTGCCATTGGATGGCGTTCGGATGGCGAAACAACCGATGTATTACAATGCTGCCAAGGCTGTACGAGAGTTGGGTCTACCCCAATCTTCGCTAAACGCCGCACTCAAAGATGCTGTGGATTGGTTCGTTGCTCAAGGATATGTCAAATGAAAAAAATAGCGATTTACGTGTGGATGCAATAGACAGTAGGGGCGCAAGGCCTTGTGCCCCCACGAAGGTTTTATGTTTTCCAGTGGTGTATTTCTATCTAAAAGAGGAGCGATCGCAACAATGGCAGTTAATCTACAACAAGCTATAGATATTGGGAAGTATCTGGTTACTCAACGTTTGAAAGGACGCAAACGCTTCCCCTTAGTATTGATGTTAGAACCTCTTTTTCGGTGTAATCTCGCTTGTACTGGTTGTGGTAAAATCCAACATCCCAAGGAAATATTAAAGCAAAATCTCACCCCAGAACAGTGTTTTGCCGCAGTGGAAGAGTGCGGCGCACCGGTTGTCTCCATTCCTGGAGGAGAACCTCTGCTACACCCCCAGATTGATCAGATTGTCCAGGGATTAATTGAGCGCAAGAAATATATTTACTTGTGTACCAATGGTTTGTTGTTAGAAAAGAGCTTGGATAAGTTTCAACCTTCTCCCTACCTCACTTTCAGCGTGCATTTAGATGGAATGCGGGAATTACACGATCGCTGCGTCGATCGCCAAGGTGTTTTTGATATTGCTGTCAAAGCCATTCGCGCCGCTAAAGCTAAAGGCTTTCGTGTCACAACTAACACCACAATCTTTGAAGGTACTGAACCTAAAGATATGCAAGAGTTCTTTAACTTTCTGGAAACACTAAATACTGACGGGATGATGATTTCTCCCGGCTACAGTTACGAGTGGGCACCAGATCAAGATCATTTTCTCCACCGCGAACAAACCCGCGCCCTCTTCCGAGAAATTCTGGCTCCATATAAAAGTGGTGAAAAAAACTGGAACTTCAATCACAATCCGTTGTTCCTAGATTTTCTCACTGGTGAGAAGGACTACGAATGCACGCCTTGGGGTAGTCCTAGTTATAGCGTTCTCGGTTGGCAAAAACCTTGCTATCTGCTAAACGAAGGTTATTACTCTACCTTTAAAGAATTACTGGCACAAACTGACTGGAGTCAATACGGCCAGAAGAGTGGTAATCCCAAGTGTGCCGATTGTATGGTTCATTGTGGCTACGAACCCACCGCCGCAGTGGATGCAATGCAGCCGCAAAATATGGCGCGTGCCCTTGGCAGTGTCTTTGGCAGGAATTAGTAAGTAGCAAATACTACATATTAAAGGGTGCGTAAGCATAGCACCCTTTAAGCATTTTGATTGCACTGGAATGTATCTAACAACATACGACAGTTAAAAGAGGATGCTTATTTAGAGATATTGCGATCGCTCCCTCAGCCAAATTCGCCGAAATTCATCAGGAAAAAGACTTGTGCCATTTGTATCTGTTCGTGACCTACAAATGTATTATGAGATTCGTGACACTGGTCAACGCCTGCTCAGTATCAATGGTACTGGAGGAGACTTGCAGCGATCGCCGACTATTTTTGACTAACCGCTAGTGGTCTATCGCAAAAGTTTTGAGAGGTGAATCAGTTTTAAATTTCTCTTCTTTACCTCTTAACTTTGCGCTCTTTGCGTCCTTCTCCCAAGGGGAGACGCTAACGCGAATGCGGTTCGTTTTCTTAACCCAGTAGAATTAATGCGATAGACCGCTAGTAGTCTGTCCCAAAAGTTTTGATAGGTGAATCAGTTTTAAATTTCTCTTCTTTACCTCTTTTACTTTGCGCTCTTTGCGTCCAACTCTTACGAGACGCTGCGCGAATGCGGTTCGTTCTCTTAATTCTCAGAATTAATGGGACAGACCACTAGCCCCACACTTTGAAATCCTAGCCTGCGATCGGCGCGGTCTTCTGGGTCAAACCTCTCCAACGGGAGCAGCGCTCGACTCGTAAACTAAACAGAGACAAAAATATGAAGTTATGTAAACAAATTTCACAAACATAACAATAATTTGTAATAAATAATGATACGGCAGCATTGTATAAAGAGAACTTGGAAGTAAAAAACAACATCTTAATCAGGTTTTCCAGTCATTCATGGAAGTTTGAAGTTTTTTAACAAAAGTTTTAATCTGAAAGCCTGGAGATCGTAAACTTATTTCTTGGATGTCTGTTTTAAACCTTTCGTAACTCGTCAGGCAGTGCTGACATCAAAAATCAACTGAACCATTCAGTTTTTAGTCCAATTATTCTTAACCAAGCAAATTAGGAGATTTAACGCAATGGTTTTAGATGCATTTGCAAAAGTAGTTTCCCAAGCTGATACACGCGGCGAATATCTCTCTGATGCACAATTGGATGCATTGAGCGAACTAGTCAAAGATGGTAACAAGCGTGCAG
>CAXUOL010000826.1:0-3296 GCA_964252435.1 uncultured Nostoc sp. | reverse complement strand
GGTCACATTGCGAAAGCTGAAAGGAAGCTCAAAGAACAGCTGAAGCGCGTAGATGTGGTGTTTGAAGTACGAGATGCTCGGATTCCCTTAGCGACTCATCACCCCCAAATAGGTGAGTGGGTGGAGGGTAAAACACGGGTGTTGATACTTAACCGAGTAGATATGATTACGCCGCAAATGCGATCGCTGTGGATCGATTGGTTTAAACGTCAAGGAGAAGTCCCTTATTTTACCAATGCTCAACATGGTAAAGGTATAGCAGAAGTAGCGCGGGCAGCGCAAGCCGCTGGGGTAGAACTCAATCAAAGAAGAAGCGATCGCGGCATGTTACCCCGTCCAGTGCGGGCTGTGGTGATTGGTTTTCCTAATGTCGGTAAATCAGCTTTAATTAACCGCCTGTTGGGAAAGCGAGTTGTGGAAAGTGCAGCCCGTCCGGGAGTAACTCGCCAACTACGCTGGGTGCGAATTTCCGAACATTTAGAATTGCTAGATGCTCCTGGTGTCATCCCTCTAAGATTAGAAGACCAAGATGCAGCCTTGAAATTAGCTATTTGTGATGATATCGGTGAAGCATCTTACGATAACCAGCTAGTAGCAGCAGCCCTAGTGGATTTACTCGACTATTTAGAAGCTGTAGCCGTAGATTTATTACCAAAAAAACCATTACAGTCTCGCTACCAACTCGATTCGACATCAGAGACCGGAGATACCTATTTGCACGCCTTAGCAGAACATCGTTACAAAGGTGATGTAGAGCGAGCTGCAAGGCAACTTTTAACAGATTTTCGCAAGGGGTTGTTAGGTGAAATTAGTTTAGAATTACCACCCAATTAGATTACAAGCATTTTCAAACTGTTTTTGAGTAGCAGATGAGTAGCACTCAAAAATCCGGGCACTCAGCTTTGGTGACATCTAGGAGTAGTACCTCAAAACTGTTTGTATGTATTTAACGAAATCGAACGCAGGCTAGACCATCTTCGTGAACTAGGAATTGAGATTAAAGCGTATTTAATCCGTAATCAACGTAGTACTCATGATGACTAACTCTTGTAGGGATTCTTTTTTACCCTAGCTACAATACCAAAGTTGTAGCTAGAACAAGGACATCTATGAAAGCTTACGAAATTCAAAGCAACGCCGGGATTGATGCCCTGGCATTAGTCGATCGCCCTGAACCAAAACCCGCACCTGGACAAGTTCTGATTCAAGTGAAGGCAACATCTTTAAATTATCGGGATCTGCTGGTTATTGAAGGAGCTTACGGTGCTGGACAGAAATATCCGTTAATTCCCATGTCTGACGGTGCGGGAGAAGTTGTGGCAGTGGGGGAAGGTGTGACACAGGTGAAAATAGGCGATCGCGTCGCTGGTATTTTCTTCCAAGACTGGATTTATGGCTCTTTAACCAAAGAGAAAATGAAATCCGATCTCGGAGGCGGTATCGATGGAATGCTGGCTGAGTATGTCGTATTACACCAAGATGGTTTAGTAATATTACCTGACCACTTATCCTATATTGAAGGTGCAACTTTGCCCTGTGCAGCAGTCACAGCTTGGCATGGACTGATTACAAAAGGCAATATTGGTGCAGGTGATAGTGTTTTATTACTCGGTACTGGAGGAGTTTCAATTTTTGCTCTCCAGTTTGCTAAGATACATGGTGCTAGAACGATTATTACTTCTAGCAGTGATGAGAAATTGGCACAAGCCAAACAGCTTGGTGCTGACGAGACAATCAACTATAAAATAACACCAGATTGGGAAAAGCAAGTTTATCAATTAACCAATCGCACAGGTGTAGATCATGTAGTTGAGGTAGGCGGTGCAGGTACTCTGCCAAAATCACTGCAAGCAGTCCGTATTGGGGGACGTATTAGTTTGATTGGCGTATTGTCAGGTAGAGGAAATGAGATTGACCCCATGCCAATACTTTTTAAGAGTTTAACAGTTCAGGGGATTTATGTTGGCAGTCGAGAAATGTTTGAGGCGATGAATCAGGCGATGCAACAGCATCAAATCAAACCAATTATTGATCGAGTTTTCCCTTTTACTGAAGCACGAGAGGCTTATCATTACCTCAAAGGTGCGGCTCACTTTGGTAAAGTCATAATTCGTAATACTTCGGCTACGCCCTTCGACTACGCTCAGGACAAGCTCAGTACAAGTTCGTAATTTTAAAGAGTTTAATTCTATGTTTCAAGTGGGGTTTAAATTCCCAGTTGAAACATAGTTATACCAATTGGAAAAAAGAATGCGACAAATAGACCATTTGTAGAGACGCGATGAATCGCGTCTTGACCCAAGGATGTGTTGCAATCATTAATTGAATTGGTATTATGAATTACGTTTAAACAGCAGCGAGAGTAGGTGCAGCGAATTTAGCATATCGCTCAATGTAGAATTCTTTAGAGTGAGCGATCGCTTTCACAGATTCACGCTCTTTCAAAGCACGTTTCCATTGACGTAGACGGGTAAATTGCTCTGGTACTCCAAAGCCGCGATACTGCTTCAGTGCAGCCCAGCGCTCAAACCAAGGGAAGTAAGTGAAATCGACCAAACTGATAGATTCACCAAACCAGTAAGGGCCTTCTCCAGATAGCTTTGCTAAACCTTCATTTTCAATGAATTCCAGATGTTTATATAGTTCCTGTTTAGCTTCTTCTTGTTTTTCGGAATCTGAACTCCGCAGCAGGGTAGAAAAAGCAGGAACAAACCTAGTGTTAGCAAAATCGATCCAGATACGAGCCTGTGCCCTATCAATGGGGCTGCTGGGTAACAGTGGTGGATTGGGAAATACCTCATCAAGATATTCGTTAATTACCGCTGACTCCCAAACTCGGTTATCACCATGAGTTAGTGCAGGCACTTTCCCATAGGGGGAAACTTTGGTAAATCCTTCAGGCTTATTTTGCAAGTCAATCTCAATCAAATCGAAGTCGATGCCTTTCTCTTGGAGTACCAAGCGGGTACGGTGAGCATAAGGACAAACAACTGCACTGTATACTTTAATTTCAGCCATGTTTAAGTTCCTTGGTAGATTGGACTTGTTAATCGCCATTGGGAATTGAATTTGAATCCAAAATCCCAAATCTTAAATTGTTAGTGTCACAAAATCTTTTTGAGGCGAATGTAGCGTGAAAAATTCTCGACACTAACCAAACTTTGAAACTGGAGTAATACTCAAATAACCCAAAATTATTGGTGAGAGTGGGGAGTAAGGAATAGGGATTAGTTATTTCTCCTCTGCTCCTCTGCTCCTCTGCTCCTCTGCTCCTCTGCCCCTCTGCTCCTCTGCCC
>CAXUOL010000825.1:0-3296 GCA_964252435.1 uncultured Nostoc sp. | reverse complement strand
AGAACCTCGACTTCGTAAGTGCCTTCATTAATCATTGGCTCAATAGTAAAAACCATTCCTGGTCTGAGGCGCTTGCCCTTACCGCGTGTACCATAGTGGGGAACATCCGGCGCAGTATGGAAAATATTACTGATCCCGTGTCCAACAAAATCTCGCACTACAGAAAAGCCTTGTCCTTCAGCATACTCTTGAATAGCTGCACCAATATCGCCAATGCGTGCCCCAGGTTTAACTTCAGCAATCCCCAGGCGCAAACACTCTTCTGTCACCTCTACCAGCTTTCTCGTTTTTGGAGAAGGAGTACCAACAAAGAATGTCTTGGATGTATCGCCGTGATAACCTTCAACAATCGGCGTGACATCAATATTAATAATGTCACCATCTTTGAGAATTTGCTTGGCATTGGGAATGCCATGACAAATTACCTCATTGACACTAGTGCAAATCGATTTAGGATAACCCTTATAACCAAGGGGTGCGCTTTTTGCTCCATGCGCTTGCGTCCAACGTTCGGCTTCATCATTTAGTTCAAGAGTGCTAACTCCTGGCTTCACAAAGGGTTCCAGATGCTGGAGAAGTTTAGCAGCTAAACGCCCAGCTTGACGCATTTTGTCTAATTCTCGTTGGGATAAAATAACAATTAGTTCGGTTTTCATTAACTTTTATCTAAAGTATCTTTCATAAACATAGTTAACCCTGTCTGTGCAGCTCTTTGTGCAGCATCAGCAACCTTGAGGGTATACAAGCTCTCCTCTGGGGTAACGTACAAAGGAGTCCCGTCAAAAAGATGGTCTAACACCATACTCGTATCTTTGGCGAACAAACCCCGGCGAGGTCCAACCTCTATAGGAGTTGTTTCCCCTGGTTGGACGAATATTCCGGTGTCGCCATCAAAAATTAAACCACCTTTTTCACCGTGAACTTCAAACTTGCGTTCTGATTGCCAAATACTTTCGCCTTTGCCATAGACTACTTGGGCTAAAAGTCCACTGTTAAAGCAGAGTTGACTAGTGCATAAACAGGTTTGGTAGTATTCCGGTTCTATTTCCCAATATCGCTGGTGACAGTTAACAGTAAATACTGTACCAAATAAATCGATCAGGCGATGTAGGCGAGACAGGGCACCAATTAAAGGAAAGCCGAACAACTCGTGGTTATAAGTCCATTTCCGAGGTGCGGGATTTTGGGGATTGATTGTGCTGTAGCGAACATAAAACACTTCACCAACTTTGGCTAAGTTTTGCTTTAAGGCTTGATGCAAACCACCCAAAAGTTCTAGATGTTCCACGTGCAAGAGTTTTTTTTGTGCTTTGGCTAAAGCAATCAGTTCCTCAGCTTCGACTACATCCAACGAAAGGGGATACTCTATAATTACATGTTTGCCATTGTTAAGGGCTGCACGAGCGATCGCACCATGATCTCGATTAATAGTGGAGATCGCTACTAGGTCTATATCTTCACGCTTTACCAGCTCTTGCCATGTACTCAAGACTTCAATTTGGTACTCTCTGGCAAAGGTTTCGGTTTTTTCTCTTGTATGACCAACAACTGCGATTAACTGCGATCGCTCATCATGGAGCAATGCCTCTGCCCGAAACTTTGCCGCATACCCAGTACCTACCAAACCTACACGCACTCTTGCTTTTTCCAAAGCTGCTTCTGAATTATACATGATCCTCATTAGTTCTATTTTTGATCTTCCCACGCTTCTAAGTTGTTACGTATTTAAGTTGTATATTTAGTCGTGTTCGCGCAGTGTCTCCTTCAGGAGAGGGTTGTCCTAACATCATTTGTCATTAGTTATTTGTATCTGACTCCTGAATTCTGTTCGATAATGTAAGAAATTTGTCAATATAATGAACAAAAAAATTGGCAAAAGAAAAATTACATCTCTACTGTACTGTTATGTTTCTTTCATTTCTAACGGGCGCGTTTAATCTGCTTTTTAAAGGAATTGGAGAACCTCTTCTACGTAAGTCCTAGAAAATATAGGTAACATTAACCTTACTCATGTTTACTTTGGAAGCGTATAATTTTTTCTAATCACAACCTGACTAGGGTAGAAAATAATATAAAGAAAACTTATCGGGATTAAGTAACTAAATTTCATTACTAATCGGGTTCAATTTCCAGTTACATCGTTTAATTTTTCTCGTAGTATCAGAATTGAAGCAAATTTAAACCAGCGGCTAATTCCACAGAACAGCCGTGACCTTTGCCTTAAGATAACTTATACTGCCGTTTGCAAAAGAGAGGATTACTCAATGTCAACTTATAAAGTGACACTAATCAACGAGGCTGAAGGACTGAACCAAACAATTGACGTTGATGATGATGTCTATATTCTAGATGCTGCTGAAGAAGGTGGTCTTGACCTGCCTTATTCTTGCCGTGCTGGTGCTTGCTCGACCTGTGCAGGTAAAATCATCAAGGGTACTGTCGATCAGAGTGACCAGTCATTTTTAGATGATGAACAAATAGAAAAAGGATATGTACTGACTTGTGTCGCCTACCCAACCTCTGACATAACAATCGAAACTCACAAAGAAGAAGACCTTTATTAATGAGTTAAGCGACTCAACCATAAACCTCTTGCAAGAGTTACTAATGTTGACAAAATAGAAGCAGGGCATCTAGAATTTACACCCTTGTAATGCCGTGCGTACCTCTGAAAGCGACTTTGAAAAAAAGTCTAATTTTGTGTTGAACAGGAACACAGTCAATGTTGTGTTCCTGCTTAATTTTTTTGTCTCTTCTTAACTCCCGACCAATTATTCCTTGATGGTACAAGCCCCTAAATTCATTTATGGATAGATAAATTTTAAACTTTGCTTGGTTCAAGCCCCAGGATAAATCCTGGGGCATTAATTACGAATGGGCGAAAAAGCGAATTGCAAATTGTGCTGACTCCTAGATTATGCTGCAACTTGAATGCCAATTAGCTTAAAGCTTAGTCTCTTTTTTAAGAATTTGAATTTGAGTACCAGGATAGTAAAATTGGAGAATTTTTGGACTTGACCAACCTAGTTTCGCTAAATTTTGAGCGCCAGTTTGACTCAAGCCGACTCCATGTCCTAATCCACCACCAATAAAAGCGTATCCCCAGAGTTCCGATTTGCCTTTGTTCAACGGTTCTATGTAAAAAAGCGTACTTGTAGGGGCTGCAAAAGCACTGCGCACTTCGTCTTTGTGCAGAATAAAGGTGCTGCGATCGGTTTTAACTGCAAGTTCGAGGATACGTCCACTCTGGCTTCGCTTCACTACTGCCATAGCCTGAATTGTCTTAAATTTGGCAT
>CAXUOL010000824.1:1299-3297 GCA_964252435.1 uncultured Nostoc sp. | reverse complement strand
TCAAAAGTCAAAAGTCAAAAAGCTTAGAAGGCAGGCTTTTGAACAATTTGAAATAGTTGCTTTATTTACGCCGTGCTGTACTAGTGCATTCGATTTTATCCCCCCTATTGCTACCCGCTTTAACGTTGACAGCGTTAAAGCAGGCTCCCCTTAAAAAAGGAGGAAATTTAATTAAAGTCCTCCTTAAAAAGGAGAATTTAGGGGGATCTACAAATCTCGAATACAACACCACAAAAGTTTTCAGACATCCTCTAAAAGGAAAAATGGCCTTTGAGTCTAACTTAACTCTCAAAGGCCATTTCAAAATTCCTAATGTAATTAGTAACGGCTACATTTTTAGAATATGCAAACTCCATTTGTGCGTGAGCAAAATACAATAAATCCTTTTTCAGCCTTGATTCAATTTTGGCAGGATGTGAAAGTAGTTGCTCAACCTTATTGGTATCCAACAAAAGCAGAAGGAAGAGCATTTTCAGATGTGATTCGTTCATGGGGAATGCTCATTCTCTTAGTATTATTAATAGTCGGAATCGTCGGTGCAAATGCTGCAAATAGTTACTGGAATCGCTATGTAATTGATATCGTTATTGAACAGAGAAACCTTGATAAATATAATAGTACTTTATGGCTGTCAAGTCTCATTATTGTAGGAATGGTCTTGTTAGTGACTCTTTTGAGATATGTCAGAAAAAAAATAATTCTTGACTGGTACAAATGGCTAAATCTTCATGTTCTGGAAAAATATTTAAGCAATCAAGCTTATTATAAAATCAATTTTAAATCTGATATAGATAATCCAGATCAACGCTTATCCCAAGAAATAGAACCCATTACTAGTATTGGCTTGAGATTCTCATCTTCTTTACTAGAGAAATCTTTAGAAATGGTCAGTTCTTTGATAATTCTCTGGATAGTTTCTTCAGAAATCGCAATTTATTTAGTTATTTATACAATTATAGGTAATTTAATAGCTGTTTACTTGAATCAAGGAATAAATAAAGTTAGCCAAGAAGAACTTGCATTTAAAGCAGATTTTGCCTATTGCTTAACTCATGTTCGTAATCACGCCGAATCAATTGCCTTTTTTCAGGGAGAAAATGAAGAATTAAATATAATTCAGCGCCGATTTAATAATGTTTTAAAAACTGCTGAACGCAGGCTGAATTTAGAGAGGGGACAAGACGCTTTTGGCAGAGCATATCAGTCTGCCATTAGCGTATTCTCGATGTTCATTCTTACACCTTTATTTCTTCAGGATCAAATTGATTATGGACAAATTAACCAAGCTAGTTTTGCTTGCTTTATGTTTTCTAATGCTCTAGGAGAACTAATCTCTGAGTTTGGGATTTCAGGGCGATTTTCTGGTTATGTAAAGCGTTTAGCAGAGTTTTCAGATGCTTTAGAGACTGCTAGCAAACAACCAGAGAACGTCAGTACTATTCAAATTATAGAAGAAGAACGTTTAGCTTTTGAGAATGTCACTTTACAAACACCAAATTATGAACAGGTGATTGTTGAAAATTTGTCAGTTGCTGTTGGGCCAGGTGAAGGGTTATTGATTGTTGGCCCTAGTGGTAGGGGTAAAAGTTCTTTGTTGAGAGCGATCGCTGGTTTGTGGAATGCGGGAACTGGCCGTCTAGTGCGTCCTCCCTTAAAAGAAGTATTATTCTTACCCCAACGCCCTTATATCATTTTAGGGACTTTGCGCCAACAGTTGCTCTATCCTCACACAGACAGGAAAATGAGCGAGCGCGAACTTGAACACATTTTGCAACAAGTTAACCTGCAACACTTACTTACCCGCGTCGATGGTTTTGATACAGAAGTTCCTTGGGAAAATATATTGTCCTTAGGAGAACAACAACGCCTCGCTTTTGCGCGGCTATTAATTACAGATCCTAGTTTCACTATCTTAGATGAAGCAACGAGTGCTTTAGATTTAAATAATGAAGGTAATTTATATCAACAGTTACAATCAACGAAAACAACTTTTATCAG
>CAXUOL010000824.1:0-1199 GCA_964252435.1 uncultured Nostoc sp. | reverse complement strand
CAAGGCTAGTCAAGAAAAGTCTGTGACTACTAAGGATGGTGTAACCTACCGCTATAATAAAAATCCGGAGGTATTGAAATGGGTAAGAGTTTAGTAACTATTTGTATATTTCCAAACAAGTGATGCTAACTAGAAAGCAAAAACAATTAGTTACTTATGAATCTATTACGATTTATGAAAAATATTACAAATTTCCTACATTAAAAAATCCAAAAATAAAAAAAGTTCAAAGAAAAATTAGAAAATGCCAAAGCTTAATTAAAGAAGGTACTAAATATTATTCTTATTTTTGGGGAATAATCAAATGGAAAAAAGAAATTAGTCAACGAGAAACCTTAGTAAAGGTTAAATTATTAATTACAGATTATACTCAACTTCTAGATTTTTTAGAAAATTATAAAAATAGTTATCAAACTTTTTTATTAAAATTTATAGATGACTGGAAAAATCTATTTAACCAAAAATATGATGAAATTAGAAAAGTAAATGAAGACAGAAATAAGCTAGAGATAAAAAATTATACAAATCCTCAAATAGTTGATAATTTGAAATGGGAAGAAGAAGAAAATATAAAATCTATTTTACTGTTAAGTAATACTAATTTATTAATTTTAGAAAAAGTAAAGCTACTCAGTGAAGGGATTAAAAATTTAGCAGAAGATATCAAAAATCAAAAGCAAGCTATTCAGAAAATACTTAAAGATATAGAGGTGTATCAAGAAATTTATGAATACCAAGTCAAAGCTACAAAAATTCGTCAAGAAATAGCAAAAATAGCTGAAACAGCAATTAATCTAGAAAACTCTCTACAAGATTACTTTAGTCCGTTTCAATCTTTAATAGATGATGTAGTAAAAGTAGATGCAGACTTTTACGTAATTGTAGGAGAAATTCAAAATTTAGCAAGTAGTACTCTAAATTCTCAAGTTAATTTATTAACAATACAAGATACTCGTACAATATCTCATGACATCCTCAATTTATTAGTGGCAAGTTATGATAAAAAAGATAGACTACAAGATGCTTTTTTTCAGTCAAAATTATTAGATTTACAGGTTCATGACTTCGAGCTAAGTAAAGATGAGATAGCTTTAAATCAAGCGATTTACTTAATATCTAATTATATGTCTACTCAACTGGTTGCTCAAAAGAAAGTGCTAGGGATAGAAGAAGCAGATATTGTTTCTCCTTATCCTCAA
>CAXUOL010000823.1:0-3297 GCA_964252435.1 uncultured Nostoc sp. | reverse complement strand
TCAATGCTTTTAAACCTATCAGCCAAGTTAGCGAAACATTTGGGAAAACCAGAATCTTATGTAATGACTGCTTTTGAACCAGGAATTCCTATGACTTTTGCAGGGAATACAGACCCAGTTTGCTATATTGAAATTAAGAGCGTTGGCACGATGAAGCCAGAGCAAACCGCAGCAATGAGTCAAGACTTTTGCCAGCAGATTAACCAAACTCTAGGTGTGCCGAAAAATCGCATTTACATTGAGTTTGCTGACGCTAAGGGTGCAATGTGGGGCTGGAACGGTACAACTTTTGGTTAACTCCTCGTCTTCTTTGGTCAAGACTAACTCGATCTAGCAGGTGTAGGATAGAGATCCAACATCAACTCGCGATCTTTTTATGTCTGCTACGCCTCTTGTATCTCAGGTTGACTTCAACTCAGAAAAATCAGAATCAATCCCTCCCCTTCTAGGTGCTTCTCTGGCGGAGTTAAGCACTTGGGTGCAGCAACAAGGACAACCTGCTTACAGAGGAAAGCAACTGCATGAATGGATCTATGACAAAGGGGTGCGATCGCTAGCTGATATTTCTGTCTTCTCCAAGCAATGGCGCAAAGAAGTAGCAGAAATCCCCATTGGGCGCTCAATTTTACATTACCGCTCTGAGGCTCCCGATGGTACGGTGAAATATCTTTTACGATTAACAGACGGGCAGATTATTGAAACTGTAGGCATCCCCACCTTTGCAGAAAGGGGGGAAGGCCCAAAAGCCCGTCTGACAGTTTGTGTCTCTACTCAGGTGGGTTGCCCAATGGCGTGTGATTTCTGCGCTACTGGTAAGGGAGGCTATAAGCGTAACCTAGCACGGCACGAAATTGTCGATCAGGTGTTGACTGTGCAAGAAGATTTTCCGCAACGGGTTAGCAATGTGGTATTTATGGGACTGGGCGAACCGTTGTTGAATACTGAGAATGTCCTAGCAGCCTTAAAATCCCTGAATCAAGATGTCGGTATAGGACAGCGATCGCTTACAGTTTCTACAGTGGGGATTCGCGATCGCATCCGTCAGTTCGCACAAAACAATTTGCAAATCACTCTGGCTGTAAGTCTCCACGCACCCAACCAAGCACTGCGGGAAAAACTCATCCCCAGCGCCCGCGCCTATCCTCTCGAAGATTTGCTGGCTGAGTGTCGAGAATATGTAGAAATCACTGGCCGCCGCGTTACTTTTGAATATGTTCTCCTTGCTGGTGTTAACGATTTACCAGAACATGCATTAGAACTTTCAAAATGTCTGCGAGGATTCCAAAGTCATGTGAATTTGATTCCCTACAACCCCATCCAAGAAGTAGACTATAAACGCCCTAACCGCGATCGCATTCAAGCATTTGTGAACGTTCTCAAGCAGCAAAATACTGCTGTTAGTGTCCGTTATTCCCGTGGTTTAGAAGCTGATGCTGCTTGCGGGCAGCTAAGAGCAAGTAAGAATTAAATCTGTTGCAGTCAGTAAATTTAATTACTTTAATTTTACAGATATCTGCGCTTTAGTCACAATTGGTGCAAGAAAGCGGCGGTAGAAATTGTTATATTAAGGTTAAGCGATCGCTCAACCCAACCGATAACAAATAATTATATGTTGAATCGATCATTAACGCTTAAACTATGGCTACTAGCGATTGTTCTTGCAAAAGCTCTGCCCATGAATTCTCCTGCTTATGGACAAATAATTAAACCGATTCCTCAGCAACCTGAGTTCTTTCAAGAAAGAATGAGACAACAACAAGAGGAACGAACTCAGCAAACACAAGAGCAATTGAAGGAAACATGGCTACGCCTAAACCTTCAACAACCACAGCAAGAATTTACACGACAACGCCAAGAACTAATACGCCAGCAACAATTTAGACTACAACAGCAAGAAACAAGACTACAACAGCAACAATTTACACGACAGCAACAATTGAGAATACAAGATCAACAACTCAGACAAGATCAACAAATTAGACAAGATCAACAATTTAGATTACAAGAACAGAGACGACAGCAAGAACTTAGACAACAGAAAGGAAACCTGTGAAGTGTTCAAAATTTCTGTTGAAGAAGAATTCAGAATTACTGCTGCGCGCCAGTCAGACTCCAATTCCCACTGAATTCTAACTTCCAACTCCTGAATTCTATTTTTAGAAATAACTTTTTTATTAAAAATTAGAGAAAATCTTCTCCAATTTTTAATTTTTTCTTATTAGCTACCGATGTGCATGAATGCCAGGAGCATACGCTTCAATTACTTTGCCAGTGCGAGTGCAACTAATCATCAAATAGTCACAACTTGGGCATTGTGTCCGAGTTAATTGACTATCAAAAATATAATAACGCTCTGCATGACTACCACAATTTGGGCAGTAAATCTTTTGTACTGTCTGCATTTTAAAACCCCTGGTTGTAATTATTTTTTATTTGGTAAAGCTACTAGTTAAACCAGGGAAAAATCTGGTTCGACCCAACTTAACAAACTGCTGTAATATTGGCTGATTATTTTAAACAAAACTTCAGCTTTGATAACTTCCCCATATCTTTATATATTATTCTAGAATTTCAGTGATTTTACCCTCCTACTTTAGATACATAAATTATTTTTCAATTAAATACTGCTTAGATATTTACTGATCCCTATGACTAATGCCTTGAGAGAGCCTTGTTTATAGTCATTTCAGCCGAATACAAAAAAAGCCGTTCTTGTATTCAAAAATTAAATCACATAAATTACTGTATATTTAGTCACAAAATATTTATCTTAAGATTTAATTAATATTTGCTGACAAGATTTATGAGATCAAATTCTAATGAGATAATTTAACAGGACTTACGCAATAACTCTCTAAAACTCTTATTTCTCTGCGTCCAACTCTTACGAGACGCTGCGCGAATGCGTCCTTCTCCCTTGGCGTTAGCCTCTCCCTTTGGGAGAAGGGGAGAGGCTAACGCGAATGCGGTTCGTTTTTCCATTATTTTGCGTAAGTCCTATTTAAATAAAACTACCAAACATTATGGGGAGCGGCTTTCTTTGGTCGAAACTTCGGGAGCCGCTTAAAGATAAGTTCTCTCCAATGTCGGTAATTAAACCCAAATCTTAGTAGAGCAAAATCTAGCATCCTTTTGATAACTGGTCTGTTTTTGACATCTTGGAGAGAATTTAGTACGCACTAAAGTTTTCGCTTATAGTAATTCTCGTTTACGGGTATACCTCACGTAAACGAGAATTACTATGGCTCACTACCTTCCTATTACTCAGTCCCAGGTACAACACGGCGTAAATAAACC
>CAXUOL010000822.1:0-3298 GCA_964252435.1 uncultured Nostoc sp. | reverse complement strand
GCGATCGCTATCTTGCCTTAATCGATGAAATTGTCGAAACCACCCTCAAGGGCAAAATTAGCTCTGTAGAACAGGTGTATCAAATGCTGCTTAAAGGAATTACTTCCGGTACAGGGGAAGTCTTTGAGCTAGCTTTGAGCGATCGCCTGAATTCTCTCCAAAGCCAAGTAGATAGCGAAAAAGACGAACTCAAGAAAGCCAAAGCGACTCGCAGTTTGAGAGCGATTAAGACTATTCAAAGTCAATGGCAACGCTGGCAAGAGCAAAACAAAGCCACAGAAGCGATCGCCTCCGCAGTTACAGAAATCACCACAGCCCCTGCTGCCGAGCGTCTAGCGACATTTATCCGAGTTACTGACCCCAATCAGAAGTATCCGCTAAATTTACAACAGTTACAGCAATTATCAAAGGCATTGCAGCAATTTGCTCAGGCAGATGCTGATTTACAACAATTTTCCGAAGGGATTACCCGTGGTTTAGCTTCTTGGCAGCGATTGCAAGACAACTTGCTCAGTTGGATGTACGAGCAAAAAGAATCTCTGGGATTTGGCGGTGTACCGGGAGAACGTGGCCCTTGGGCAAATTGGGCGAAACAACTTAATAGTGAGTTACCCCAAGCACTGCTTCGCACCTTGGCTAGGGAAGAATCCGCAATAGAGTTTGCCGAGCGACAACGGGGTATCACCCTGAGAGATTGGGTGGAAATGGCATTGATTTTACAGTACTTGCAACGGGGACTAATTAACTGGTTTGACCAACAAGCTTACGATGTGAAAGCGGGGCCAAAGTTGTCCATTTCCACTTTTTTGACCTTTGCAGTGATTTGGAGTCAGTTAGCCAGTGGTTTTAGGAGTATTGGGACAGTATACAGTGATGCCTGTTCTCAAATCATGCTCCAGATTTTGCGAACCTTTGCCCAGCGTCCGTATTTTCCCTTTTACGGTGGGATTTTTGCCTCTTTTACTGGCACTTATTTACGAGATGCCCTAGATTATTTGGATGAACCGCTGCGACGAGGCGAGGGAACCCAAGAAAAGGCGCGGATTTTGACCCTTTTAGGTTATTCTCAGCGTGCTTTGGGACAATACCAGCGCTCACTTGATTTTCATCAGCAAGCGCTAGAGATAGCCAGAAATGCAGGCGATCGCCCCTGTGAAATTGCCAATCTCAATCACCTTAGCCGTACCTACGTGCAACAGCAAAATTATGCTGAGGCAATTAACTACAGTCAACGAGCATTAATACTAAGTCGGCAAGCAGGCGATAGGACAGGAGAAGCAAACGCGCTGGTAAATTTAGGTTACAGCGAAGTCATGCAAGCTCAAGAACTGGAAAACCTAGAACCAGAAACATACCAAGCCGCAATTAATTATTTGGAACAAGGTTTAAAATTATCAGAAAAATTAGGCGATCTTCAAAGTAAAGCCTTATGTGTTAGCAGCTTAGGAATTGCCTATTTAGTAATCGGAGAACACCAAACTGCAATTAAATATCTTGAAGATGGTTTTAAAACAGCGCAAGTTTCCGGTGATTTGTATCTCCAAGGGCGGAACTTAGCTTATTTAGCAGAAGCTTATTATCATCTGCAAAATTCCGAAAAAACTGTTTACACAGGCTGCTTGGGAATGTATCTTTTAGAGCAAATTGCTTCTAATGAGTGGCGTCAAGCAGCAGGGTTACTGACAATTTTACAAGGGCAAATCGGGGCAGAAGCTTTCCAAAAGTTCTTACAGCAACATCGCCCAAAAATTATTGCGATTATTGGTGTGGATGGGTACGATCACATTCCGCAATTGTTAGAAGAATATCAGCAAGATATGTAAGAAAGGTAAAAAATGCGTAGGCGTAGCCCGCACTTCTCTACGAGACGCTGCGCGAACGACTTGGCTCAGTGACCATCGTAGACATCGCTCAACTTTCAACTGATGGACAATTTCTGATCGTGTGCGTGAAATTATTCTATATGGAAGTTAACAACGTCATTATGAGCGGAGGTGTTGTACTTGCATTGCTCATCGTTGGAGGACTTATACAGGGTAAAGCGATGGCACTTCCGATCGCCACACCATCTGAGAAAGGAGAGCCAATATCGTCTCATCAACGGCTTTGGGTTGTAACTGGAGGTCAGACAGGAGTTGACAGAGCTGCGCTCGATACAGCTTTGTCACTTTTGTTACCGGTTCGTGGATGGTGTCCAAAGGGGCGGCTTGCAGAGGATGGGAAGATACCACCTGTATACCCGCTTCAAGAGACAACGAGTACAGACTACGGATTACGTACCGAGTGGAACGTTCGAGATTCAGACGGGACGCTCGTCCTAGCGTATGGAGCACTTGAAGGAGGAACAAAGCTTACGGCTGACCTGGCGCATAAGTACGATCGCCCTGTCCTGATCATTAACGCGCTGTCGTTCAGTGGAAATGACGCTGCCCGTTTCTGGAGTTGGATTCAGAAGCACAACATTCGCATTTTGAATGTTGCTGGTCCACGAGAAAGCTCACGACCAGGTGTTATTTATAACCGTGCCCGATATGTTCTTAAGCAGCTCTTGGAGTCGTAATCGCATCCCAAAATAGCCTATTTGCGTTTTTTAGTTTTAACACTTAGCCTTAACTAAATTGTATTGCCTCTAATTCTTCCCTTACAGATAAAGGCTGATACCCCAATGCAAAAGCTTTGGAACTATCCAAAGAAACATCTGCTGGTCTAGGTGCTGCCATTTTCACATCTTGTTGTCGGCAGGATTTGAGCTTAGTGGCCGGAAGTTGAAATACTTCTACTAATATCTGTCCAAAATTATAACGTGAAATCCGCTCTTTGCCACCTAAGTGAATGATACCATTAACTTTTTCTAATGCTAATAAAAGTCCTTTGGCGGCAGATGTTCCACTTACTGGTGTACGAAATTCATCTATAAATAAGCTTAGTTCTTTTTCGGCTTGTAAAGTTTGAACAAATGGCTGAATAAAGCTTTTAGCTGTGGGTGTTGCTGCACCAAACATCAACGGCATTCGACAGACTGCGGTCATGGGATATCTTTCTAGCATATCTACTTCTGCGATCGCTTTTTGCTCACCGTAAAGATTGACAGGACACACGGCATCTGTTTCTCGATATGGAGCATTTAAGCCATCAAAAACTAAGTCTGTTGAGGTAAAAGCACAAGGAATAGAATTATCTGCGCAAAGTCCGGCAATATTGCAGGATGCTATAACATTGATTGCGTGCGATTCTTTGGGATTGGTTTGACAAAAATTTGGTTGCGAATGTGCAGCAGTATGAATAACTGCTTCTGGTT
>CAXUOL010000821.1:0-3301 GCA_964252435.1 uncultured Nostoc sp. | reverse complement strand
TAGATGAATCTGTTAACGGACTCGATGCTTTAGGTAAAAATGTTTTGCATAACTTTACCTCATTATTGCGAGAACGGGTAGGATTGACAGCAGTTAATAAAACTCCAGCGGCTACAGTTGAGCAACAACAAACCTTGGAGCATATCAAACATATATTAGGTATTCTCCGAGAAACAAGAGGCTTTGACCCAGTGCAACTTACATCCCAAATTGCCCAGTTATTGGTAAATTCAGATGTACAACGTTTAGGTCAACAAATTGCCAACCGCTTCACCCAAAAAGCTGTAGCCAGGTTAATTAGGCAATTATTGGCATCTTAGTAAGAGTTATGAGTTAAAAACTTTCTTTAACTCATAAATCATTAACATTAGCAACTATATAACCCAACTCTTCTAGCTTTTCTAAAACCTTAGTTGCACTCTCAGCAACGCTTTCTTCGTTAGTCTTGCATTCGACTTCAGGACGGAGTGGTATTTCATAAGGATCATCAATACCAGTGAAGTGCTTAATTTCTCCTGCTCTTGCTTTTTTATATAACCCTTTTACGTCTCGTTGTTCACAAACTTCTAATGATGCGTTGACGTAAACTTCAATGAAAAATGGAGTAATTTGGCGCACTTCTTCCCGAATTTCACGGTATGGTGAAATTGCCGAAACCAATACAATTACATTATTTCTGGCAAGAAGGTGAGCTACAAAGCCAATGCGCCGAATATTCTCCTCTCGGTCCTCTTTACTGAAACCCAATCCTTTGCATAGGTTTTGACGTACCGCATCACCATCCAGAACTTCAACTCTGTATCCCTGTATTTGTAGTTCCTTCTCCACGAATTGACAGATAGTAGTTTTCCCTGCACCACTTAGACCGGTGAACCACACTGTTACGCCACACTGTTGTTGTCTCATCCTACTTTCGTCGTACATTTTAAATGGCACACCAAAAAAGCTTTTTTAGGTAATTGTGGGTCAAATAGTAATTTACGTTTAATGTAAATTAAGCTTTGAAACCCTTGTAATTTCATAGGTAATCCCAAAACTATGATTTTGAGCGAATCTAGAAACCCTTATAGAATAAGCGGCGTTTCTAATTCACATCAGACGTAATTTTATTTTTATAATCCTTTTTTAGCAGGAATTTCAGCCATTGCAAGGCAGCCCGTGTCAGCCTTGCTACTTTTACCTCTACAATTTCGAGTGAAAGAATCGCATAATTATACGTATTTAAGCTAAATATTGAATACAAAAGATGGCGATGTATACGACGGGCTACATTTACGCATTTTCTGAACCCTAACAACGCAATTCGCCGCTATAGTAACAAAAATTGCTGATCCAGTTTTCAAATTATTGAAGTTTTAACTAATTTTTACATTCAGTATATATACAGTTTTTCTTAAAGAAAATAGTCTTTATTATAACAATAGATTACCAAATAAGATTTACCACTAGGACATTATAAAAAAAACTAAGTTCAAAATATCTGCAAAGTTATATCCAGTGCAGCTTTATGGCGGCACGACCCATTATCTGGGGGCGATTTCTTTTAATTGAGGTGATAGCTGGATTTACGCCGTGCTGTACTAGTGGTTTGTGCCAGTAATTTTCGGGGTTCGTAGTTGGTGATTTACCGCTCAATTTAAGGGCTAGAGTCACTGAGTATATTTTGTATTTAACTAAGTCTAAAGTTCCTCAACAAAATTTGAAATTTAATTCAACTGATTTATGTTGTCCACTTTTCCCACTACTACCCCAGAAGAGAATAACTTAATTCAATGTGATGCCGATCGCGGATTTATCTCCTGGCTGAGTCAAGCCGGAGGTTCAGTTGCCATCACCACCTACCAAGCCGGAAAACTAGCACTAGTCGGCTGGAATGGGGAACAGATAACCATGCTGTTACGCCAATTTTCTAAACCAATGGGATTGGCAGTGAATGGTTCACGACTGGCACTGGCTACCCATCACGAAGTCTGTTTATTAGCCAATGCCCCTGCCTTAGCTTATGAGTTTTTAGAAGACCAGCCCGGACGCTACGATGCCCTTTACTTGCCACGGATGGCATACTTCACAGGCGACCTGAATATTCACGACTTGGAATTTGGCAGAGAAGGGCTGTGGATTGTCAACACCCGTTTTTCCTGTCTTTCTGCCTTAAGTCCAGACTTTAGCTTTGTACCGCGCTGGCATCCCAAATTTATTTCTGAAGTTGTTCCAGAAGACCGCTGCCACCTGAATGGGTTAGCGATGGTGGATGGCAAACCCAAATATGTGACTGCACTTGGTGCGACAGATACCGTTGGAGGATGGCGACCGGGTAAAGGCAACGGTGGAGTCGTAGTGGAAGTAGAGAGCAATGAAATTGTTGTAGATGGATTATCAATGCCCCATTCCCCAATTTGGCATGACGGGTTTTTGTGGTTACTCAACTCTGGTGCAGGGGAAATATGGCGCATTCATCCAGAATCAGGAGACAAACAAGTAGTTTGTGTACTCCCTGGATTTCTGCGGGGGTTGTGCTGTGTCGGTTATTACGCCCTAGTCGGACTATGCCAGATTCGAGAACGGCATATTTTTGGGGGGTTGCCCATTACTCAACGGTTTGAGCAATTGCTCTGTGGCGTGGCAGTCGTGGATTTGCGAAATGGGCAGCAGGTAGGGATGCTTAAGTTCACCGCAGGCTGTCAAGAACTTTATGATGTACAGTTTCTTGCTGGTGTGCAGTGTCCGATGGTTTTGAATCAAGAACGAAAAGAAATCCGCCAAGCATTTACTGCACCAGAGTTGAATTATTGGCTGCGACCGAGTGCAGTGATTCCTAATGACTAAGGAGTCTAGCCGATCAAAGCGTAATTGTTGAAATCAAATTTTTAGTTTTTTTAGAGGTTTTTTCATGACTGAATTCCAAGTCAATACTACCAGCATTGGAAATCAATCTAACTCCACAGTAGCGATAGATACAGCAGGGAACTTTGTTATTTCCTGGCAAAGTGATGATCAAGAGGGTACTAAAATATATGGCCAACGCTACAACAGTTCTGGGGTGGCTCAAGGAGACGAATTTAAGGTCAATAACACTACTGGCAACCAATATAACCCCACAATAGCGATAGATACAGCAGGGAACTTTGTTATTTCCTGGCAAAGCGATGGTCAAAACGGGACTGAGATATATGCCCAACGCTACAACAGTTCTGGGGTAGCTCAAGGGAACGAATTTAAAGTCAATACTAATACCCATACCCCCACCCCCACCCCCACTCCTACAATAGCGATGGATGCAGTAGGGGACTTTGTCATTTCC
>CAXUOL010000820.1:0-3303 GCA_964252435.1 uncultured Nostoc sp. | reverse complement strand
TCGGCATGGATAAATTCAATGATTGGGTTGAAGGTGACATCATCGAAGCCTATCAAATGGTTACAAAGCGCCGCACTCTCACCTTAACGAGATAGTGTTCAGGGTAAAATGGTTAGAAGTTAGGAGTAATAAATTAAGAGTTAGGAGTTAAAGACTGCTAATTCCCAACTCCTAACTCTTAACTCATAACTTTTTAAAATATGCATTCATTTCGCTCTGAACCTATTTTGTGGATTCACGTCGCTGGATTGGCAACGTTGCCTGTTTTCTTAGTACTCTGCTTATTGTTTTTGTCTGTAGGCGAACCATTTTTGCCCGTTTGGATGGAGCTATTATTAGTTGCCGCCATTGGTGTTCTCCCCCTGCTATGGATGCAGTTGCGTCGCCCCTTTTATATATTTGCTCTTTTAGGAATAGCCCAAAAACCAGAAAATCTGACTGAGCAGCAGCGAAAAATTCTCTGTTTAATTAATACAAAATCAAATCGTATCCTGGCATTGGTGGCATCAGTCTTGTCGGTCTGGATACTGTGGTATCTTTACCAAATTGCCCCATTAGTAGCAAATTCAGCTAAATTTCTCCCACAATGGCGCAGCCTTGCACTAGTGCTGGCGGGATTAGCCTATTTGGGCGGCAATCTTTTTTTACAAATACCTGTGAGTGTAATGCGAGTTTTGGTGACTAATGAGACAGAATTCGCTGGCATCGAGCCATTATCTTTAGAAAAGATTAAGCAAGATTTTACTATTTTAGGAGTGCGGGTTAATCAAATCGTGCCCCGATTATTGCAATCCTTGTTTAGGATAAATACAGATTCATAGTAGCCTCTAAAGTAGATTACAGCGGATTTCAAGTTGGTAAGATACACAAGCTAAGTCTGTTACCTAGATATAAAGTGTGTTTAGTCCTGAATTCTGAATTCTGTTGTATTTCACTTTAAAGAGCTAGAGAGAGGAGCAGAGGAGCAGAGGAGCAAGGGAGACAAGGTGACAAGAGGTGAGAACTTGCAACAAGTTTTTCCCCTTGTCTCCAATTCTCCTTGTCCTCTTCCCCATGCCCAATGCCCAATGCCCAGTTACCGTTGAAGTTTAAAATAAAGGAATAAGGAACTATGGCTCAAATTCCAGCTTCTAGCGATCGCCAATTTTCTGCCGATACTGAGATTTGGTATAGCCTTAAATGTGCGATTTCCACTAGTTCAGGTTTTCAACGCTGGCAACTAGAACGCGATGCTCAATTACACGGAATTCGCTTGGAACATCAGGTACAACGGTATTTAAGGGAAACTTTAGAAACTTTAGCTTACTAAACACCTAATAAATCTTGTAAGCTTGTTTGCAAGCGGCGGAGTTGACGGTATGAACCCTGCAAGCGATCGCCATCAACTTCCACTTCATTTGTGGGATAATTTTTAATCATTTCAATCAGCGACACTTGCCCGTCTTGATTCGCAGAAAGGACCAAAGCGGCTCTTAAAGCTTGCCGATTTGCTCTTTGAGACGGTGTAGAAATAACTTGACTAATTCGATCCAAAATAATATTACCAATCTGGCTATTCAGCACTTTATCTAAAAATCGCCTCATCCCCATAGTACCCCTAAGAAAATTTTCTGAATAACACAATATAACTAATGTATAAGTTCTGTTACCTATCTAGGGAATTTAGCTGAATCAGTGCTAATCATCCAGTATAGTTTTGCATGGGTTTTAGAGCAGCTACAACGCTGTTATCTTTAACCTTGTTCGACATACCGTAATTCAGCACATCACAGACGGAAAAAATGAAATATCGGGGTTCTCACATTTTTCTAGCGAAAAATTTTCGCCTTCTTTTCAGCACTCATCTCAGATATACTTTACCCGTAGGAGCCGGACTAACGGCAATACTTGTTGTTTCTAGTGGGTCAATACTACTACCTAATGAGGTTAATGCTGATACCACTCATCCAGAAAATATCGCCCCAACTCATACAGCGCAAGCTCCTGCAACTGCCGCAGCGATTTACGTTAATCCAGCAACTGGTGCAGATAGGGCTGGTGCTGGTGCAACCTCAACAGCACCCTACAAAAGCATCAGTTTCGCTCTCAGTCAAGCCCAACCAGGTGCAGTGATTCAATTAGCACCTGGTAACTATAACCAAGAAAGTGGCGAAACCTTCCCACTTTTACTTAAACCAGGAGTGACACTGCGGGGTGATGAAGCTACAAAAGGTCAGGCGATATTGATTACAGGTGGAGGCTTCTACACTAGTCGCACCTTTGCTAGACAAGACATTACCATCCTTGCCGACCAAGATACCACGATCGCTGGTGTCACCGTTACCAACCCAAATAGCCGGGGTACGGGTGTGTGGGTGGAGTCAACTAATCCGATTATCAAAAACAGTACTTTTACTAACAGTGTCAGAGAGGGTGTTTTTGTCACGGGTACAGGTAATCCCAAAATTGAAAGTAACCTTTTTGTGCAAAACAAAGGTAATGGGATTTCAATTGCTAAGACTGCTCAAGGAGAAATTCGGAGTAACTTATTTCAGGATACTGGTTTTGGTCTTGCGATCGGTGGTACTTCTACACCTCTAGTTGTAGAAAACCAAATTATCGAAAACCAAGACGGTCTTTTTATCTCAGAGTCAGCGAAGCCCGTATTGCGTAAGAATGTCATTCAAAATAATAAGCGGGATGGAGTAGTAGCGACTGTCAACGCTTCACCCGACCTTGGCACCAACGAAAATCCTGGTGGCAATCTTATCCGCAATAACACTCGTTATGATGTGAACAACGCCACTAAAACCAGTAAAATTGTCGCTGTTGGCAACGATATCGATCAGAAAAAGATTTTTGGCTCAGTAGATTTTGTTGCCGCCAGTGTTGATGTACCCCCTGGAGGGCCTGTTGCCTTTAAAGATGTACCAGCAAATTACTGGGCAAAAACCTACATCGAAGCTTTAGCCTCCCAAAATATTATTGCGGGCTTTCCTGATGGCAGCTTTAAACCTAATGAACCTGTAACCCGCGCTCAATTCGCCACTATTGTCACTAAAGCTCTAAAGCCACCAACTAAACGTGCAGCCATTCAGTTTAAGGATGTAGCAAGCAATTTCTGGGCTTACGCTGCCATTCAATCTGCTTACCAGAGTCAATTTGTTTCTGGTTATCCTGATGGTACTTTTAAGCCACAGCAGCAAATTCCTAGAGTGCAGGCGTTAGTCTCTTTAGCTAATGGTTTGGGCTTAACTGCAAGTAATCAAAATGTCCTTTCCTTTTACACCGATGCTGCCCAGATTCCTAATTATGCGATCGCTC
>CAXUOL010000819.1:0-3303 GCA_964252435.1 uncultured Nostoc sp. | reverse complement strand
AAAATAGACATGAAAGATTCATATCAATTACAAACTTATGACATACGTCTATTGGATAGTTAAGTTGTTGATTACCTGATGAGGATTTTCAAGTGAATAAGTTCGCTAAAGCTTTACTTTTGGCTCTAATTTTTGCTGCACCTGTAACCGCTTTTGCATCTCAAGCTCAAGCTAAAACTATCCATCATAGTAGCGTAAAATATGCTAAAGTTCATCACACTAAACATCATAAGCATCATGCTAAAAAACTAGTTCATAAACATTTATAAATAGTTACTATTAGTCGTAAAAGTTTCTAGTAGCTCTGTAATTAAGTTTAGTGTTGGTTTCTCTGAAAAGATAACTGTATTATTTAACCCCGCTGGAATTCCTACCAATCAGCGGGTTTTTTTAATTAACTTGCTCAAGGGTGCGATCGCATCAAAATCAAAGTTGAAAGCGATCGTTTAATCATCCCTGCCACTATCCAATTTAGTCATAAAAAAGACTCAAGCATTCCTGCCTGAGCCTTTTCTAAATTCAATTAGGCTTAGTAGCGGTTGTTGCTACGGTTGTAACCGCCGCCACCACCACGGTTCCCAAAGGAACCACCACTTCTGTCTTCTTTGGGCTTGGCTTTATTTACTTTGAGGTCACGGCCAAGCCATTCAGCACCATCAAGAGCTTCAATAGCTTTTGCTTCTTCATCTTCTGAACTCATTTCCACGAAAGCAAAGCCGCGTAAACGACCTGTTTCACGGTCAGTGGGTAGTTGAACACGCTTTACAGCACCATATTCTGCAAATACAGCACTCAGCGCATCTTGCGTAACATCATAAGAGAGGTTACCTACGTAAATTGACATCAAATGTCTCCAAAATCATAAGTTTGTAGAGATTTAGATTTCGGAGAGAAGTCTGTAATACCAAAAGGGAAAAGCCTGTCAATACTAAAAACAAACACTGTCGCCGAATTAATTCTCATTTCACTTCCCATGATGACATAACAACTAACTTCTGGGAAAAAGGTTTGAAAAACTGTTATAAAAAGTTATATAAGCGGTTAATAGCTAGATGCTGGCTAGTCTGAAAACGGGTGAGGCTTTAGTGAACCGCGCCCACGAGATCGACTAATCAACTCTGTTTTCTAAATATTGACCAATCATCAATTGCACACCAGCACGGGAGATTATGGTTTGTCTGGTGCGGTATTTGCTGCCAATTAGCTTTAACTCTTCTTCAAAGACTGACCATTGTACTCAGTTCGCAAACAGATTGTTTTAGGGTTGGAGAAATAATACTGAGCGGTGACTGGTTTGGATATGGCAAAACCGCGATCGCGATACAAAATGTTTCCTAAAGCTCCAAATATTGTTGAACCTTGCGACTCTTTCTTGTCCTTCAGCACATCCATACTTTCCCATGTAACTGCTGCACCACAGATTAAACTACCTGTATCTGCGATAGCGGAGCGGTAGCGAGTATTTTCGAGTCGCGTCTTGATTCTGACCGGAGGCGGAGCGTCTCCGGCTCCGCTCCTGAATTCTGACCGGAGGCGGAGCGTCTCCGGCTCCGCTTCTGAATTCTTCTTCAATTCTTGGAGTTCCTTTAATACTGCCCAGATTAGAAGTACGGGTGTGAAAGTCCCGTATCTTCAGTAAATACAAGTCTTCTACTAAGGGCAGATTGCAAGAAATTTAAAAATATTTATACTGAGTTAAGAATTGCATCGTCAGCTAAAAAGCGGGCGACTCAATTTAATCATTTAAAGTGGTGAGAAATTTTTTAAAACAAAAAGTAATTTTTGATACAAAATTCTGCAAGAAGATAGCCAATTGACTCTCGCCGCTTTTCACTATTCATAATGTCTCAAAATTACTTGGTAATGCACGGCTGTTTAACCCAAAAAGCTCCCCAAATACGAGAAAAATAAATGATTTTGGACAGAAATAAGCCGCATAAGCAGGCGAAAATCTCACCTTTCGCAGCCGCTAACCAGGTAATTAATACCCAGTTAAATTCAGTTATGAAGATTGATGTGGCTGTTGCAGATACAAAAAGTAGCGTTGACACAAAGGTGTCTTCCTCTTTTGCATCCATATTATTGATTCCCTGTTTGCTGGGCATAGGACTGCTGACAGCGAATTGTGGAGCGCTACCCAAGGAAGAACAGGCTGATGCACAATCTCAGAGTCCTGGTAGTGGACAACGTGGTGGTGCAACAGCTGTAGATGCGGTGATTGCTCGAATTGATACGCTACAAACCCAACCAGAATACACAGGTAATACAACACCCTTCCGAATTGTGTCACTGCGATCGCAGGTAGAAGCCCGGTTGTTGACTTTGAACTTAGATGTGGGCGATACAGTAAAACTTGGGCAAAACATCGGGCAGTTAGATGATGCCATACTTTCGACCGAATTAAAGCAAGCAGAAGCAGAGCTAGCAGCCCTCAAATCAGAAGTAGCAAGAGCAACCAATCAGGTAAGCAATGCTCGTGCAGACGTTGAACGAGCGCGGCTAGAAGTAGTACAAGCTCAAGCAGACTCAGAGCGGCAGCAGAGGTTGTTTAAAGCTGGAGCGATCGCTGAACAAACTGCCCAGCAAGCACGTACCCAGGCACAAACAGCCGCCCAGGCACTCCGGGCAGCCCAAGAACAGGTTCGGACAGAACAGCAAGCCGTCGCTGCCGCCCAAGGTAGAGTACTTGCTCAACAGGCATTGGTTGCCCAAACCAAAGAGCGCAGGTCTTATACTCGGCTGGTATCTCCCATCACTGGTGTAGTTACAGAAAAGGTGACAGAACCAGGCAACTTGCTGCAAGCAGGTAACGAAGTCTTGAAAATTGGCGACTTTAACCGTGTCAAAGTCGTCGTCCAAGTTTCTGAATTAGAACTAGCACAAATTCAGGTTGGACAGTCTGTACAAGTCCGTTTAGATGCCTTCCCCAAAGAAGCATTAATTGGCAGAGTTACGCGCATTTCGCCAGCTGCCGATGCCACAGCTCGCTTGATACCTGTAGAAGTAGTGATTCCCAACACTCAAGGTAAGATTGGCAGCGGACTACTGGCGCGAGTCAACTTTGAAAACCAGACTCAACAGCGGGTAGTAGTGCCACAAACAGCTATTCAAAAACAAGCAGGGGCAGCAAAGGGAGCCGGAAAAGAGCAAGAAAACCCGTCGGGGACGCTATTTGTGGTAAAAGACACAGATGGTAAGACGAAAGTAGCGACGCGTGCAGTCACATTAGGAAAAAGGGCTGATGGCAAAGTGGAAATTTTATCCGGTTTGCAAGCGGGAGAACGCTATGTTGTTCGTAGTGGT
>CAXUOL010000818.1:0-3304 GCA_964252435.1 uncultured Nostoc sp. | reverse complement strand
ATGCCGACTGGATCGATACCTTGATATGGGTACTGTTCCCACAAACCGCCGCAACCTTCTTTATGAGTTCCAAGATGGGCATATTTGGGAGTCAACCCCCGCTCTAGCAGCCAAGAGCCGAAACGACTACCTAAGCCAGTGCGACGGTTGAAGGGTTCTACTACAAGGACAAAAGGAGCATTACCAACTTTGGTAATTATTTCTTCATCAATGGTATTTAAAGTTGCTTTGTTAATCAAACCAACGTCTAGCCCTTCTTGTTTCAGACGCTCTACAGCATCCAGGGAACGGTAGAGAGCATCGCCAAAACTGATGATGTAGCCTTGCGTCCCTTCTCGTATAACTTCATCTTTACCGGGAACAAATTTGTAACCACTTCCAAAGAAGTCATTGCCGTTGCTGTCCTTAATGTTGGGCACTTTGGAACGGGTGGAGAAAATAAACCGCAGTCCAGGCTCAAAAAACACAGCTTCTACACAAGCTGTCATTTGATTATTATCTGCTGGGAAGTACAACTGTGTTGGGTAGCCATCATCCAAGCCATTGTCGGCAAACATATTATTTATACCAAAGTGGCAGCTGTTATCTGCCATGTCATCTATACCCGCATGAGAAAAGTGGCAGAGAACATTAGAATAGTTCAGCCGTGCCATCGTAATTTCTGAAATACACATTTCTAAGAAGGCGCTGAAGGTCGCAAAAATACCTTGCTTGCCCTCGTCCATCCCGAATCCAGCCGCAGCAGAGAAGTTGCTCCGTTCCATAATGCCGGAGGAAATAAATATTTCTGGGTATGTTTCATGAATTTTCTTCAAACCGCAGGAGCCTTCTAGATCGCTATCAATGACCATGACTTTTTCTTTACGCTCCGCTTCACTCATGCGACTGAGGACACCCACCACAGCTTCACCAAACACATTGCGGTTAGCGCCCCATTTATCACCAGAACCCAGAAATGTATATGTTTGTTTGGGTTTCTCAATACTTTTAAGGTATTCGACAGCCGCAGTTTGTCCACGAGATTCTAGATACTTAACTGCTAAATCTACAGGAATTACATCATGACCATGAATGGAACCTTCTAAACCTTCAATACCAGGACACATCGGGCGTTTATTGATAATAGCGATCGCTCCGGGAGTATTTGCAGCTTCGCAAATACGACGGTATAAATCGTCTAAGTCTTCCCCGTCTCCCTGAAGTACTTTCAACCCGTGCCCTTCTAAAGTTTTGGCGACACTGAAACCTGGTAAATATTTAGAAGGATGTCCAGCGATCGTCACATCATTGTCATCAATAAGCAGCTTGACGTTGAGATGTTGAGCAACAGCCAAGCGAGCAGCTTCGGCATCATTGCCTTCTTGCTGCGAGCCATCAGAACCGAGACAGAAAACAACCTTGCCTGGATTCGCCATTGCCACACCATTGATGTAAGGCCAAATATGACCCAGGCGGCCAGAACTAAATTTCACACCAGGAGTTAGTTTTAGTTCGGGGTGTCCCGGTAAATGGGAATGTGCTTGCCGATAATGCAAAAGTTGCTCGGCAGGTAAGTCACCATGCAACGTTGCCATTAGATATTGGGTGGCGACTCGATGTCCTGCTTCATCAAAGAAAATCGGCACAAATTGCTCCGATGCCCCCCGGAAAAAGGCATCGAGGATCATTACTTCTGGGACTGTATCGTATGGACCACCAGTATGACCACCGACTCCACTAGCAGCGCCAGTCGCTGTAAAAAAGACGATCGCATCTCGGCAGAGTTGAATATTCGCTTTGAGAGTCTCTCGCTGTTCAGCTGTAAGGCTCGAATTTGCTGGATTGAGCGCTAAAGGTTTGTAAGCACCGAGATTAATTGGAAATTGGGTATTCATAATAGTCATGGTTTATTGATTGAATAAAAAACAATTTGAACAGACGGAAGGCGCGATCGCACTACAAAAAAAATTGTTAAAACCCTCATTGGGCAACAATTATCCAAGCTCAAGTCAACCACTCGGAACCGTTGTGGAACCGTGTGATTTCATCAAATGCCAAAATCAATACATTCAATTGTGCGTGAATGTGCTTGAATTCAATTGAAGTTACGGATTACCGTACAAAAACTTGCATATCAATAAGTATAAACTCACAAACATGCAATTTCAAGACCAAAAACGCAATTTCAGGAAAATTAATTATGCTAACTGCTGAACGACGACAATTCATCTTAGAAATTCTGCGTCGTGATAAAAAGGTACTTTCGACAGAACTTAGTGCTGTTCTCAAAGTTTCTGAGGATACGATTCGGCGAGACTTGCGAGAACTGGCAGAAACTGGACTATTGCAACGCGTTCATGGGGGAGCGCTCCTTAAATCTCCAGCCACCGCTAGTTATGCCGATCGCCAAAAGCAAGCGCCAAAAGAAAAGGAAGCGATCGCTCGGACAGCAGCAAAATTAGTTTGTACAGGACAGGTGGTGATTTTAGATGGAGGTACAACAACTCTTCAAGTAACCCGTCATTTGCCCCTAGATTTGCACGCAACAGTGATCACAAATAGTCCGCCAATAGCAGTTGCTTTAGCAGAACATCCCCATATAGAAGTTGTGATGTTAGGTGGACAACTCTACAAAAAAGCCTTAGTGAACGTGGGTACTGTCACCATTGAGACATTACGGATGATTCGTGCAGATTTGTGCATGTTGGGAGTTTGCAGTTTGCATCCAGAGGTTGGGATTAGTGTACCTAACCTAGATGAAGCCCATGTTAAGCGAGCCATGATTGCTGGATCGGCTGAAGTAGTAGGATTAGTGACAGCAGAAAAATTAGACACAGCTGCTCCTTATCTAGTGGAGTCTATTCATGCCCTGACTTACTTAGTAACTGCACCTACAGTATCTAATAATATGCTCAGTGCCTACAAAGCTTTAGGTTTGACAATTATACGTGATGAGTACGAGTGATCTGATGAAGGCAGATGCGATCGCTAGAGACTGGGGATTGAACAGGGGAATAGGGTACAGATTATTCCCTGTTCCCTATCACCTCTTCCCTAACTAACTCCAATTCCCAAATCTAAAATCTGTCAGTTTCTTGAGGTGTTCCAACTGCTCCTGGTTGAGCCGTGAAAAAGTTTTGAGCAGCTTCATTCTGATATATACACCTAATATCAGGTTTATCACTGTCCAAATTACCTGTAAAGCCAAAGGTGTTCAGGCGATTTTTGCACTCATTTACCTGCTCAGATGTCACCAACTTGCGGTTCTCTAAAAGCGCCCAGTTATTTTGTCGGATCACGCATCCAGGACGCATACTCGGCTGGG